>NZ_JAUBPU010000020.1:50702-88112 GCF_036700885.1 Microcoleus sp. S13_B4 | reverse complement strand
GATTCGCTTTTTCCCTGAATCTGGAAGTCGTCATAGACGATCGAATACTGAACCAAAGTGGCCTTCTGTGATTTGGCAATTTGGCTGATTTGATCCTGGTTGGGAGCAGCGGCGATGACCGAATTGGCATCACCAGTTGATAAGCGCTGTGTCAGGAGATCGACAAAGGCACGAGCACGTCCCCGTTCGGAAATTTCTAAGGCCGCGATCGGGTTATTCTGAGCCACCCGAACTTGTTGTAAAGTCCGATAGGTGCGAGCTTGTTCTTCAAAGATGGAGACTTTATTCGCGTCGTTGGAGCCGACCATTTGACGCATGGATTCCCAAACTTGAATTCCATTCACGAGAATTTTCTCAGATTCTGTTGGGTTGCCAGCTTTCAAGAAGGCCAATCCGAGGTTGTTGAGCGCCTGACCCTCTCCTTTGCGGTCTTTAATTTCGCGGGCGATGGCTAACCACTGCTGTCCATACTCAATCGCTTTGGCATAGTTGCCCAGATCGATGTAAGTGAGTCCCAAAATGCCCAGTGCTCTACCTTCCCCAAGGCGGTCTTTAATTTCTCGTGCGATGGCTAAATATTGCTGTGAATACTCAATGGCTTTGGCATAGTTGCCCAGAGAGCCGTAAGCGATTCCCAAATTGCCCAGTGTTGTACCTTCCTTAAGGCGGTCTTTAATTTCGGGGGCGCTCGCTAAACTCTGCTGTAAATACTCAATGGCTTTGGCATAGTTGCCCAGAGAGCCGTAAGCGATTCCCAAATTACCCAGTGCTGTACCTTCCCCTTCGCGGTCTTTAATTTCGCGGGCGATGGCTAAATATTGCTGTGCATACTCAATACCTTTGGTATAGTTGCCCAGATAGATGTAAGTGAGTCCCAAAGTACCCAGTGCATTCCCTTCCCGAAGGCGGTTTTTAATTTCGCGGGCGATGGCTAAACTGAGCTGTGAATACTCAATGGCTTTGGCATAGTTGCCCAGAGAGTTGTAAGCGATTCCCAAATTCCGCAGTGCTGCACCTTCCCCTTCACGGTCTTTAATTTCGCGGGCGATGGCTAAATATTGCTGTGAATACTCAATGGCTTTGGCATAGTTGCCCAGATCGATGTAAGTATTTCCCAAATTGCCCAGTGCTATACCTTCCTTAAGGCGGTCTTTAATTTCGCGGACGATGGCTAAATATTGCTGTGAATACTCAATGGCTTTGGCATAGTTGCCCAGAGAGTGGTAAGCGACTCCCAAATTGCCCAGTGCTATACCTTCCTTAAGGCGGTCTTTAATTTCGCGGGCGATGGCTAAATATTGCTGTTGATAATCAATGCCTTTGGCATAGTCGCCCAGAGAGCCGTAAGCATTTCCCAAATTCCCCAGTGCTGCACCTTCCGCTTCACGGTCTTTAATTTCGCGGGCGATGGCTAAACTCTGCTGTGCATACTCAATCGTTTTGGCATAGTTGCCCAGACCGAGGTAAGCGGCTCCCAAATTGCCCAGTCCTCTACCTTCCTTAAGGCGGTCTTTAATTTCGCGGGCGATCGCTAACCACTGCTGTGAATACTCAATGGCTTTGGCATAGTTGCCCAGATCGAGGTAAGCGGCTCCCAAATTGCCCAGTAGCATACCTTCCCAGTCGCGGTTTTTAAGTTCGCGGGCGATGGCTAAACTCTGCTGTGAATACTCAATAGATCTGGCATAGTTGCCCAGATCGACGAGGTAAGCGGCTCCTAAAGCGCCCAGTACCGCACCTTCCCCTCGGCGGTTTTTGAGGGCGCGATAAATTTGCAGCGCCTGTTCCCAGGAATTCAGCGCTGCTCTTAATTGTCCAGTCCGATACTGTTGGTAGCCCTGCTGAAACAGCCGATCGCCCTCTGCTTGACGGGCATCGATCGCCTGAGCAACAACCGGGAGTTGAGAGTGCCGAGGAATATAAAAGGCAACAGACAACAGGCAAAAGGCAAGGGGAAAGAGGAAGCCCGATCGCACTTGACGATCGCTTGATTTAAGCAGTTTTAACGATAAAGATTTCATATAATTTTAGGGTTTTGGTTGAGGAAGTTGTCGCTGTTGTTCGATCGCTCTAATTTGCTTCAATCGATCGCTCCAATCTTTCAAAGGTTCGGCTTCCGAACTAGCGAGAGCATCTAGCAATTCCAGCACAGCCGCTTGGCTTTGAGAAGTCTCAGAGGCTTTGCGCGCTTCGGCGATCGCGTCATACCACAGCCCAGCCTCCGCATACAAGTCGATCCGCTGTTGGGGAGTTTGCGCCGCTGCAAGTTGAGTCTGCAACGACGCAGCAGGTGCAACGACTTGGATTTCTGCCGCCGCCACCACATTTCTCGAAGGAACATTCGGATCGCAGACCAACACCACTTGCCACTGATAGGATTGCCCAATCGACAGTTGGGGCAGATTTGAGGGCAAAGCAACCGACATGATTCCTGGCTGACTCTGCATCTCGGTTCTGTAGAGCAGTTGTCCCGTGCGAGTAAACAGCCTCAATTGCAGCGGACGAGGAGTGCGATCGGGTACAAACCAGGTAAAAGTGGGATGCCCGGAAATCGTTTGTCCCACATGACTAAACGGCACCAACGCAGTCAATATCGCTGGTGAATTACCTTCGCAACTGCCGCCGCGAGTGGTATTCGTCCCCGTATCTTTCGGTTTAGAAGGGTCTTGAGGAGGAGTGTATTTTGCCAGTGCTACAGGAGCGAGAGAGAGCGAAACACTCAGCATTAAACTCGCAATGCCCGCAGAGTAAATGGTTCGACGCTTCAATCCGTGAGTCATCATCGCAATCCCCTCTGTAACTATTTCTACAGTAATCAACAATACACAAACACAATAGAGGACTGCCCGCAAGCTTCGTTTGCGGGAAGGTGCAAAGATATAGCAAGTGTGATATCAATTCCAGTTGGATCGGAATGATTTAACCGTAGAGAACGCAGAGAACACAGAGGAAGAGAAGAGAGAGATGAATAATTCGGATGCTAACTCTCAGGAACCAATTACCAGAACCAGCGCCGTTTGGCTGACCAAGTTAACTCGCACACTGTCCCCCTCGGTACATTTGGGCAGCGCCGAAATGTTCCCCCTAATTGTTTGGCTAAATTGTTTGCCAATTGCGTTCCTAATCCTGAAGGTTGGAGTTGAGAGTTTAGATATTGAGTTGTCTCCCTGTCCCAGTTCGTTTCACCGGAACTCAGCGCTTCTGCGTCAGACGGGTTCCCCCTGCCATTGTCCGCCACCCGAATCACCTGCCGATCGCCCTCCTGAGTGCAAATTACGGTCAAGCGAGTGGCTTCGATGGCGTGTTTCCCCACATTGCAGAGCGCTTCTTCCAGAAAGCGGCAGAGTGCTCGCTTGTGTTCCAACCGCAGATGCGAGGTGTTCAAGGGATCGAACTGTACAATTTTGAATTTGATCGTGGTGAGGTAGGGCAGTTCTTGTTCTAGCGTGTTGCAATAGATCTTGTAGAGCAATTCATGCAGCGGGGCTTGCAGGGCCAATTCGATCGCGCTTCCCATGCGAAGATGCGGTTCATCCGCGATCGCATCTCGCTGCACCGATCCGTAAACTGCCCGTAATTCTTCATTCAGGCGTTGCAACTCGGGTAAAAATGGCGACGGTGTGGCTTCTCCCTGAGCGGTTCTCAAAATTCCCACCAATGTTTGTAACGGGCCGCTGTGAATGGCATTAAACGTCTGTTCGATCGCAAATTGACGTTCCTCTAACCGCAGTCGGAGTTCCTGTTCGTGGCGATAAAAAAACGCGGCCATCAAGCCAGCCCCATTCAACACCAGCACCAACAACACAGGTACGATCGGCACCCACCACCCCAACAGAATGAGCCAGTAACAAAGCGCGATCGGGCTGATGCTGGCGATTAAGAGTCCGAGCAAAATTTTCCAGGGCGATCGCAGAAATCGCCCCAAACTCATCCCCAAGAGTCCCCAGACCCCAATCCAGAGCATTTCCCAGCCATCCGTCCAGACCTGAATCAACGAGCGTCGATCGAGCACCGCGCTCAGGATCTGGCTGGTGGCGTGGGCCTGCATTTCGACTCCGTAAATCCGTCCGGGATTGATGCCTGCGATCGCACCTGAACTTGCCAGATCCTTCGCACTAAAAGACATCATCCCAATCAACACAATTTTGCCTCGAATCCAATCCGGGTTGACCTGTCCCGATTTGATTTGCGAGAGAGAAAGCACGCGAAACGGTATCCCACTGCGAACATTCAGCAAAATCTGGTTGCCGCCTGAATCCGCCCCCACATATCCGCCGGAATTGGGTTGAAGCCTGGTTAACTCAGTATTACCAAACCGCAAGGCATTGCGATCGTGGATGCCATTTTCTAACGCAATACCTTTTGTGGCGAGATAGCGTTCCGCCAGTCGCAGGGAAAACGAAAAACGGTATTGCTGCTGGGGGTTGTGAGCGCCCAATAAACTGCGACGCTGATAGCCATCGGCATCCAGAACGGTATCTGCAAAGCCAATTTGTTCTGGTGGTAGCGCGGGCGGAGGTGCGACGATAAAGCCACTGCGATCGGGCAGGGCAATCTCCACTCCGATCGTATTCTTGCTGCTGCGAAACACCGATGTTAGTTCAGCATTACCCGGCTCAACCGGAATATCGCGTACAATATCCAGCCCGATCGCGATCGGTTCATAGGCCTGCAAGCGTTTAAGCAAATCGGCAATTTCGCGATCGGGAATCGGATAAGTTCTGGCGCGTTGAATATCTTCCTCGGTGATACTTACGATTACAATCCTTTCATCTATTGGCTCAGGGGGACGCAGCCGCAGAAATCGATCGAACGTCACCAACTCTAAAAACTGAAGCGCACCCGTGAATCGAGCGATCGTCACAGCGACAATCACCATCACCCCTGGAAGCGCTCCTCGTCCCCAAGTCGTGACATCCGCTTTCACTGCTTGCCATCGATCGCGCTTCACTAATCAATCAATCCTTGTTCCCTAGCTCGCACTTGCGTTTGAATCCGCAGATTCTTGTCCTCTTCGGTATGCACATCTAGCACATTTCGAATCTGACTCCAGTAACACTGCACAGTGCGTTCAGAAACATTCATCCGTTTGGCGATCGCAATATCCTGTAAGCTCTCTTGAAAAGCAAATTGCAACACCTGCATCCAGGCGGGTTTGAGTTGCAGCCCGTTGCGGATCTCTTTGGGTGTATAAATCCGCTCGTGCAGGGCCCAATCAACCATTGTCAGCAACTCTTTCATGGGCTCGCTCTTATCAACAACCGTGAAGCCGCCCATGTGATTGTCTATCAAGGGTTTCCGCCAAACTAAAGTCCGAACATGGGCACTCTGCACCACAATATTCAGACTCGGATACTGCTCCATCAACGTTTTGAGGAGTTGCAGCCCTGAATTTGCTTGAGCCGTTTCGCCGATCGTCTCTGGCATCACCAGATCCACAATCACCAAATCCGGGGTCATCTGCGCTATTTGCTCAAGGGCTGCCTGAGCCGTCGAAGCCGTCAGAATGTCGGCCTCTGGATATTCTTGCTTCAGAATGTTAAGCGTGCCGCCTAACACCATCGCATGGTCATCCACAACTAAAAATGTTCGTTTCTCCGGTTGAGGTAAAGTCTGGGGCATAGTTGATTCGTTCCCACACAACATCGTCAGTTTAGGTAATCCGTCAACCCATTTTAGATATGGGATTTACGATTTTCGATTTTTGACCTAGTTGAAACTAGGGGCTTTAAACCGCTGAAATTCTCATTCAAAATCCCAAATCCTCAATCTAAAATCGTCTCGGTCATCTTCTTATAATAGAGGAACTACCTGGCTCCCGTCCTGCATCTGTCCGCCAACTGGGGTTGGGGATGTCCGCAACGAGAATTGCGCTAAAGCGCAGTTCTATTATAATCTAGGTGTCGAAGCAGGGAAAAGGATGATTTTATGGCGGCCGAAGGTTCGTATCAAGCCAGTACGTTCAATCTGGAATTGGAGGGAGAAATCCAGCGGTTAAAAGCTCAAGTTATCATCAGTTGGGAAAAGGAAGCGCGCACTTTAAAGTGGTTCGGTTTAGCCGACGGGATGAAAGTTTTGGAAGCGGGTAGCGGGCCGGGATTCTTTACCGAAAAACTTGTAGAATTGCTGCCAAACAGTTCGATAACAGCGGTTGAAATCGACCCCGTACTGCAGGAAAAAGCAGCAGAATATTTGCACCAAAAAGCGGGGGGTCGAGTAAATCACGTGCAAGCATCGGTTGGGGATACGGGCTTACCTGCTAACAGTTTTGATTTCGCGATCGCCCGTTTGCTGTTCGTTCATCTCCCAGATCCCGTTGCAGCAGCTAGAGAAATATTCCGAATCTTGAAGCCTGGGGGAAAACTGGTAATTATTGATAACGATGCGGATCTGTTTTGGCTGACAAATCCGCCTTGGTCAGTCGAGATTGTCCGCGAAAAATTCAAGCAGGTGATAGCATCGCGGGGCGGCAATTTATGCGTCGGGCGAAATCTGTGTAGCATTCTCAAAGAAGCTGGGTTTGTTAGCGTTGATTTAGAAGCCGTTGTCAGCCACAGCGATATTATCGGAATTGAAGCGTTCCAACCTTTGCTTGACTCCGGCCCCATTTTGCAGATGGTCAAACAGGGGTTGATTTCAGAGTCGGAAATAGCCAGCTATCTGGTTTCGCGGGATAAGTTTGAAGCTGCGGGCGATAGACGATTAATAATGACTTTTGGGCTAATGGCTTGCGGGGAAAAAAATCAATAAAATTAAGACAAATTTTTCACAAAACTTTGATGTTTCGCCGCAAAACCTCTAGCACTCTCGCTAAATTGCCAGCTAACAAAGCAAACTTATTTAACAGCAAATCAGGAAAAACTTTAGAATAAATTATCCCCTCAGCATTAGTTTAAAGCTGCACGAATAGCTCTAGAATCGTATCATATCAAATCCGGTAGCATCGTCGGGCGTCAAACCTAGTCAACAGCCAAAAATCACGGCTCGTGCAACCGGACTTGACATAATTCATCTGCGTTAATCTGTGTTTATCTGCCCTCATCTGCGGTTAAAAAAAGAGAATTATTAACCGCAGATGACAAAGGATTGACGCTGATTCACGCAGATGAAGGAAGAGAGATAGGAATAATTGAGTAACTTTACGCCTACAAGTCTAACCAATCGTTGGAGTCAATCGCGCAAAGGTTGTTTATGAGAGCCAATGGTTGTCCGTGTCGGCTCAACTTTACCCTTATGCTCGATCATACATCTGGTTATATCGGTAATTCAATGTGAAATGAACTAAATGCTGGGATTGGCGATTGTACATCCGCGACTAAGCTTCAAACCACTCTAAAGAAATAACTTATCTAAGGTGAATTCCGCATATAATCCTTATTAACAGCAGCATTTTCTATCTGATTACGAAATACATCAAGCATTGCCATAATTTCTGTGTGTAACTCTATATACTCTTCTCTGTCAACAGTCAAATAGTTACCATGTGCAATTTCGTTTCTTGTTTTCAAAAGCTTGATATCGATTAATACCCGCTTAGTAGAGTATACAGAAAACTCTATCCCCAGAGTATAAGTTATTTCTTGCAAAATGTCAGAAGACAGATTGGATGCAGTAGAAATTGCATCTTTGTCTTTGTATGGCAAAGAGCATTTAGTATGTAAGTTAGAAAGGAAGAAATCACAAACAGGTATATATAATGATGGTTTATTGGTGTCTCTAGCCTCATTCAATTTTGTCTTCATTGCCAGAGCTAGAAAATTGCTACTAAGCTGATCGTAGCGAAGCTTTTGCATCGCAACATACTCTAGGTAACTATTTGATGCTAATTTGACAAAACCTTCCCAATGGGCATAGAGAATACATATTCCACTCCGAATCAACGCACTATGCCTTGGAGAAGAAACATTTCTCGATTCTACCAAGGATTTGAGTTCCGAAAGTTCCTTCTTTCGCCAAGCAAGATCGGTGGAAAGCTTATCACTTAATTGTTCAGCAGTTCGGATACTCATTAGGGGGAAAATACTTCTCTACCCAGCGGAATCAGGTAAGGTAAACGTCTTGTAGCATTGAACCCTCCTCCCGACCGTGTTTGATAAGTTGGATGCGACCAAATACCTTTTATTTTATCAGATATCAGGTTTGTTTGAGGTAGATGTTTATAGTTGTATCCGATTCCCAATGCTACCACTTCATATGCCGATAATAGAAAACCACCCAAAAACCTGTCTTGTTCAGGTTTATATTTCTTGAAACTATCCTCACCTATAGTTTCATCAAGAAGATCGAATGTTGTCTTGAATGCGGTTTCTATGTGATGATAATCTAACTCTTTATTAGAAGCAACTTTACGCATTGTTTCGGTTAGGAAAACGTGAACATCACCACCCAATTTTTTAACGCTGATATCATCCTTGTCAAATAGAAGTATGAAACGTAATACTAATTCCATATCATACTGTTCTTCATAGAGTCTATCACTTAAAGCAGTGCATTTTTTGAAGGGTTCATAATCTGCCAGTGAACGCATCAAGTGATATAAATCTTTATTCAACATCAAAAGAATGCAATTTCTCACTTCTTGAGGTGTAGCAACTGAACCTCCTGTATTCAGTCGCTGAAATAGCTCATATTTAATCATTTCATCGCTTTCTTTCTGAACAATATTGACAGCAATTTTTGAGCGTTTAATCAATAAACGCTGTGCTTGGGTGAAAGAATTATCTCGATCGTTTGGGTCGTCCCATTTTTTACCTTCTAAAGAAGCTAAATATGTAGTTTTTTGTAAAGCTACTGGCTGTGTATTGTTTTCCGCTTCATCTTTTTTCAAAATACCGACAAATTCATATATTGTTGATAGTCTCTGAACACCATCTACAACATCCCAAACCCCATCATCTCTTTGGCTAACAAAAATTGGTGGAATAGGTATACCTAGCAAAATCGATTCTATGAAGGTTGATTTTTGGTGATCGGACCAACGAAAAAATCTTTGAAAATCTGGATGGATATCGATCTCACTATTTTCATAAAGGCTGATCCACTCTCCAATAGACATTGAGTAGCCATCAGTCCGAATTTCTTGCCTTGTTTTATCAATTTCATCTTGCAGGGACATAGTTCAAGGTGTGTTAAATTTTGTTATGTATAACCATTTCTGTAGAATAGGAATACTTAGCTATTCTACTGTGTTGGGTTGCGCTTGACAAAAAGTCAGTGTTTAACCCTGCAATTATAGCAGATCAACCAATTTGTTGCGTAAATTTTATTAATCGACCAAATTACTGCTGCCTAACCCCATTAAGAAACTCTGTCCTTGCCTCAATTCTTGAAGGCGTTAAAACGCAACGCACCAGCAATTCTAAATCCAATTCCGGCAGCAACTCACTTCTTGAAACTTGCTCATAATTATCCTCCCGCAACCCATACACAGCCAACTGATTATTTTCCCAAAACCAGACTTCAGGAATGCGAAGTCGCAGATACTTAGCGAGTTTATTTGTGCTACCGCTAGTCATCGTTACCTCCACGGCTAAATCGGGATGCTCTTTTCTTGAACCTATATAATAAGACTCGTCTGGTTCAAATGATACATCTCTTGCCCGGTCTCTGCGAGTTGCACTCCCTACAGGAATATATTCAATTCCCATTTCACAAAAGCAGAGTTGTAGCAAAAAATTAAGAATACAACTGATTGTCTCATGTGCTTCACCCAGTGTCATAAACTCGATCCACCCATCAAGATAACTTATCCGCAAACCCCGAGAGTCGGCCATCAAAGATTCGAGAGCCTCAAATTGCTCCCAAGTATAATAACCGGGGAGAATCAATCGCTGTTCTGCAAGCGTACCTACTTCTTCTAAAATTTTTGCTGTCATAGGTATCACCATCCTATTTTAAATATTACTAGCCCCTACCCAGTACAAACCAGGCAGGGGCATTCACTCACATTCTAACTTAATGAACTAGCTCGATCGCCCTTTTAGTCAACGCCTCAGCAGTCAACCCGTTAAACGCCATCAACTGACCAGCACTAGCAGTAGTTTCCCCCCGCTTCCATGCGAAAGTATCCCGCTTGCAATTGCTGCGGAGCATCACAGGTTCTAACATCCCAGAAGCACCGCCTGTCACGCCAATCAAGGCATCTCCGCCAAACATTTTGGCAAATTTCTCATCGCTCAAAAAGCCGCCGTCAGCTTCCGAACAAGTATCCCAAGCAACATCGCTAGCACGGTACAAACGCCGGGGATTCACAACAGAAACAATCCGCACTCCAATCCCTTCTGTTTCCAAAAATGCGGCCGCTTCAAACACTGGCATTAACGTCATGTCGCCGACAACTGCAAACACTACTTTCTTGCTCCCCCCTTGATTGTGGGCAGCTTGCGGGGAATCGACTTCGTGCAGCACTATTGCACCGTCTTGCAAACCTTGGCGAGTCTGTTCAAAAGTAGTGCGAATTGGCAGTGGCGACTTGCTTGCAGTAATCACAACTCCCTTATTTCTAGCAGTCAAAGCCCACTCATAACAAGCTTGAATACTGTTAGCATCGGGTGGAAACAAAGGAAACACATTTCCGTTCCGCATCATCGCCGCAAAATAAGCCTCAATTTCCGGCCGCTGGTGCGTCCAACCGTTGCGGCCTTGTTCCAATGCACCGGCTGTAAATAAGGTGACAGTTGCCGGAGTTGGACGGCGCAATTCTGCCATTGCTTGGGTTACAGTTTGCCAAATTGGTAAACCGTTGATGGCAAAAGATTCGTAGGAACACCACAAACTCCGCGCTCCGAATAGCGATAAACCTACGGCTAAACCGGCGCAAGCATCTTCGCTCAAAGGTTCGTAAACTTGACCGTTGGGCGATTGATTGTACAGGTCATCTGTCGTTGGGTGAATAATTTTGAGAGCTTGGTTGATATTGGCAATTGCCGATGCTTCATTACCGTCAGCATTAGTGACAAGAAAAGTACGATCGCGCTCGCCCACTTTCCCTACCAAAACCCCCATTGCTGTTGTCGAAATCTTCGGTTCTCCCCCAACTGCAAATTCTTCCAAAGGCAATTCGCCTAAATCTGCCAGCGGCAATGTAAACTCAGTAACAACTGTTTTCGCCGCCGGCCCGCCGCCCGCACGCTCGCAATTTGTCCGCACCAACTGCCAAGCAGCAGCAGTCAAAGCGCGCTCTTTTAAAGCACTGATAATGTGCGGAGCATCCAGCGTATCTTTCGGATAAAGGTTGTGAGATTTTGCTCCGCGCGCGTGTACGCCGGCACCTTTCAACTGTTTGATAATAAATACAGTTAATTTGCCGCCGAGAGCAGATTTTGCCGCTTTGTCAACTCCTTGTAAAACAGCTTTTGTAAATGCCATGCGCTGTTCGAGCGAAAAAGCAGTGCTGTCAACATAATCTTCCGGTTGATTTTTATCGTCAAATTCCTTAGCATCAACTAAGATAACTTCTTCAAAACCGTTGCCTTGCCAATAAGCAATCATTTCAGCATTAGTTTTAGTCGAAACCATGCTGTGATGTTCCTGAGAATATCCGTTCCAAACCAACACAGGCAAAAAGTTAGTAACGCTGGGATAAGCAGTGTGGAAATGCGCCATGCTGCTCATCGGATAGGGTTCGCCCATGCCGCCGTCGCCTATTGTGAAAGCAAACAGTTTTTCCCGATGCAAAAGCGCTCCAGCCATTGCGAAATGCTGCCCTTGTCCGAGGGGGCCCGCCGGTGCTAAAAGGCCGGGAATGAAACCGGAAAGATGTCCTAACAAACCGTCTTTTTCTCGGAATTTATCGCGCACTTGCTGCACGTTAACAATTCCCATATCCTCCAAAGATCGATCGAGAAACATGGCGCTGTAAAAGCCGGGGGCGTGATGGCCGACTTCGGTGACAATGTTCTTGTGTCCGAGCATTACCAAAGCGGCATAAGCCTCAGCTTGGCTAGCAAAACCCCCCGGGTGTCCCGATGCCTTGCTAGCGGTAACTTGCAGCGTCAGGTAGCGCAGGGCGTCTGCTCCCAGCATCGTTTGAAAGACGGCGACGGGATCGGCAGGATCGGCGATCGACTTGCTCCCCTCGGCGATCGCAGGTGTTTTCCCATAAGTCTCAAAACCAGGGACTGTTTCAGCAAAATATTGAATGCCTTCGCAAAAAGCGGGCGTTGCTGACGTTGCCTGCGGGGTAGTTGCTGTCATGCTTGATACCTAAAAAATTTGAATTGGATTAATGTAAGAGTAATTTTATAGCTTCCGTGTTCCAAAAAATCATGAGTTCTATTATGTCAGTGATAAATAAGTAAAATATCTCAATTTTTAAGCTAATAAGTAGTTATTTGAGAGCCCCGACTTTTTTAATAAGTCGGGGTTCTGTGTTTACCCATTACTAATCCATCTCAAATCCCAAATCTAAAATTGTTCCAGCCGTTCCCGGACATCGATATAAAGCACAGTACCGCTTTCAGAAAGAGAAGGCACAGCCTTTTGATTCCCCAGCCAAACAAAAAAACTGCTAAGTGCAGGAGTGGGATCTTGATCGCGGCGCAGCGTGTAGATCAAACCTTCGCAAGGCCCATTAACGCGGCTAGTCGTGCAAATCGCTTTCTGGTTATTTACAATACCCACAGTCACATAATTTAGCTGTTTATTGCGGTTATAATTCTCAAGGCGTTGAGTCACTTGTTGGCAGCGAGTTAGAGGATCGTAGCCCGAACTAGAAAAGAAATTAGAATTCCAGCGAATCCAAGGCTCCCTGAACCCTTGCGGATTTTGATACACAGTCACCGGCTCGCCCGTCGAGGTATCGCACACAAATCCTCCATAACCCAGATTCGGTTGGTTTTGACCAGAGTCGCTGCTGATAGAAAGAGTGCTGAGAATATCAAATCCGTTATGGTTATTTTGTGATAGCAATTCCCTAAAAGCATCGATCGGGATTGCCGCGTTCAACCCCGTTTTTATCTCCTCAATCTGACCGTTCCATTGACTCCTAATTGTGCCAACAGTATCCCCCTGGCCGTGAATTCCTACCACCCTGCCATCAGCATCAAATACAGGCCCGCCGCTCATCCCGCGCCTGGTTACAGCTTGGTAGCGAAGACGATACCCAGATGAGGCGTTGCCCAAGCGAGAAGAGATGATACCAGCAGTAAACTCAAGTTTTCGTTCAAATCCCGAAATTGGCAGCGGATAGCCAGAAACGTAAATAGCAGAACCGACAACAGCACGTTCTGACTCGCCCATTGGTGCTACTGGATACTGTTCTCGGCTTTGAAACTGTATCAAAGCCAAGTCTATATCCCTGTCCTTTTTGGGTAGGCGCTGTATTCTAATCGCAGCATAGTCCTTCTCCAAATGAGTGCGAATGCTGTATTTTTGAGCGAGGCTTGCCACCACATGATTAGCTGTCAGAACTGTGTAAATATTACCCTGTTTGGCAATAATTACTCCCGATCCACTAGAAAAAAAACCCAGCGTATTGTTGACTTCCACAGTTGTCAATGTCGCTAGCTGGGCAATTTCTTCGGCTGTTTTGGCACAGGCAGCATATGGTTGGCTGACAACGGCCGTCACTGTTAATGCACCTGTCAAGATGATTGTCAGCGCGTCAAACCGCAAACTCCACACATTCATCGATAACTCCCTAGATGAAACGAGGCGAACTGCAAATATATACTGATCGGAATCCCCCAACTGGATTTAACCATTTTCTCCAATAATTCCGCTGTTGGTTCACTTCGATCTTCAAAAGCATAAACGCCAAAATTTGGATCTCGATACTTGCCCCTACAGTTAATCCCAACCAAGAAACCTTTGGCATTAAAAATCGGGTCGCCTCTCATACCGATTTTAACCTCATTTGTATAGCCCAAGCTATAACCTTGAGGCAAAGATTTGGGTAGCAGCAGCGAAAAGAAGCCCGCGTCACCGCCAAAGCCCCAACCTCAGCACCCGCAGGAAAGCCGACTGCCAACACTGGCTGAGACACCGCTCCGGGTTCAATGGTGAATGGTGCTATTTTATACTCGATCGCGCTACGAAACTGAACGATCGCCAGATCAGTATTGCCCAGCAGCCTCAGAACTCCTAGCAATGGGTGGAGGAGGGCGTCGTCGGTGACAATTCCGCTCGCCACAACGTGCTAGTTAGTCAGCACCCTATAGGTTTGGCCCTGCTGCAGGACGATCGTCCCCGAACCCAAAGATTTCCCCGTCTGGATGCGTACCGCTGTTTGACGCGCCAAGTTTTCCACATCCACCCTTGGAATTGGTGACGGAATGGAAAATTTTTCCCTCTTTAAGGCTGTCCGGACGGCGGGGAAAAAGAGGGCTGTTGCGCCTCATCATCCATGTTTTCCCCTAGCTTTTCGCTGACATCAATGTAAGGAATTTTACTGGTTTCATCAAAAGACGGCATCCCGACATATCCTTGGCGCCAAGCCAACAAATTATACAAAGAGCCGATCGGGTCTTGGCCGGGTCTGAGAGTATAAATCAAATTTTGACACAGCCCATTGACTTGATTCGCCGTGCAGATGACGTTCTGGCCGTTCATCTGGCCCGCAGTAATATACTTGAGCACCCGTTGGCGACGATAGGTTTCGAGGCGTTGACTCACTAATTGACACCGAGTTGCCGGATCATAGCCAGAACCGGAGAAATAATCGGAAGTCCACTCAATCCAAGGCTCTACGGCACCTTTAGGGTTTTTGTACACCGTCACCGGCGCACCGGTCGAGGTGTTACACCAAAATCCATTTTCCCCCGGTCCTCGCCGACCGTAACTCGGTCCAGAAGCAACCGTCAGGCCACTGAGGGCGATCGCTGTTGCCGCCAAAACTTTTGTCAATAATTGCTGTTTCATGATGTGTTCACTCTTTTTTATGGGATTCGGGACAAAAATCACTAAATGCTGCCATAACACCCTTGACGCGCCAGTTCGTTACAGATCCGCTGACTTGGGAATTATGTTTTTCGCGACTTGACCAGAAACCAGGTTTTTTTACGAAAACACTTCGTTGCAGCCCTTATGCCTGGTTAAAAAACCCGGTTTTTTTGCTCTTGATGCGTAAGTTTTGATATTGTTCGCGACTTGCACGTTCCCTCTAACCGCGATTTCGGCGCTGTTAAAAAAGCGCTCCGAAGCCGAGCTTAAAATGCGCGCGCAAGTCGGAATTCTGTCCTCATTACTACTAATCAAACTCAGGCTTTTACCAACGGGAAAGAGGCTTTTCACCTCAGACCTTGGAAGGGATCGAGTTGCAACGGTACATCACACCACTGACAAGGTATTTGATATCACTTACGAGCTGGGTCGCAAGCTTGATCTGCTGAGACAGGTAGACTGCTGGGTCACGTCACTGAGGGGTAAAACCCCTCTTACCTGATCTAACACTAAAATCCACGTATTAACAAGAACTCTTAACTTGTTTTCATCTCCGTACTGCGGGAAATACTTCTAAGTGAGTGTAATCAGGGTCTAAGTGCTTTCTACCACCAAAATTCACCCTCCATACACTGACGTTTAGTAAAGTATTAAAAACTATGAACCGTATCTGCAAACAGTTAGGATATTTAGGCGTTTGGTTAATTTTGATGGGCGGTAGCAGTTGTTCTAGCTCAGATGCCGCTACCTCAACCGAAAACCAGAGCCAACTCTCCCGAAGCGCCCATCAGTTTCAACAGCTACAGCTAACGGGAAATCAAATTGAGGCTCGATCGAGTCAATTAACGCAGCCTTCTAACTTTGTTGCCTCAGTTTTAGGCAGTGCTGCCCTCTCAGAAAATACTGTCACCGTTACGGTTTATAAAGTAGATAATTTGTGTCAAACTCTAAAGCCGGAAACAGTTACAGGCCCAAAGAACCAGTTAATGTCATCGGCGGTTAATGAAGTGTTAAAGCAGCAGATTTTCGATAGTCTTGGTTTGGCTGGTTATCGCCTCAAGATCGATCGCGACCTCGGAATAGCTACCGTGGATCTGCGAGCCTCCGGAAATTCGCGGCAGAAATTGCAAAATCTGTCCAGTTGTCAGATGTTAGGTTTGTTCGGGGGCGTGCGCCAAACTTTAACCAGTTATGCTCCTTGGCAAATCAAAACTGTTCGTTTTACAGAGCTTGGAGAGGATATTTTGAGCACCGTTCGAGAATAAGCTATTAAAATTATTGGAGAAGGGACTTACGCAATTCTCCCCTTAAAAACAAGGGTTGGGAGGGATTGAACCAACCTTCAAACCCTTTGATATTTGTTGATACTGCTAAGTCCTGTGACCCAAACCCCGGTAATTCCTATGACACTACCTAACGGCCCCAAAGCTCCACCCCTGGTGCAGCTAATTCAATGGATCGCCGATCCCCTGACATTCATGGATAAATGTGCCAAACAATACGGCGACATTTTCACAGCTCAAGTGAACAACGGGCAACCATTGGTGATGATCCACCACCCCCAAGCTGTCCAGGAGATGCTCAATAGCAGCGCGTTTCACGCTCCAGGCAGCCTGAATAGTATTCTCAAACCCATGCTGGGAGAACAATCCATGATTATGCTCTCGGGAGAAAGGCACAAACGCGAGCGCCAATTATTGATGCCACCTTTTCACGGGGAACGGATGCGGAATTACGGCCAACTAATTTGCGATATCGCTCAAGATGTTGCCAGCAAGTGGTCGGTCGATCGACCTTTTGTTGCCCGCAGCGCGATGCAGGAAGTCACCATGCGGGTAATCTTGCAAGCTGTCTTCGGCATGGATGACGGGCCGCGGTTACAAGCACTCAGACCACTACTTGCCTCAGTCGTCGATATGACCAACTCTCCCCTGCGATCGAGTATGCTGTTTTTCGGCTGGATGCAGCAAGATTGGGGCTCTTGGAGTCCTTGGGGACGCATGAAACAGCGGCAGCGGACAATTGACGAACTGATGGACGCGGAAATTGAAGAACGCAGACTGCAACCAGACGCCAACCGCACCGACATTCTCAGCTTAATGATGGCCGCGCGCGACGAAAACGGGCAACCAATGACCAATGAAGAATTGCGCGACGAGTTGATGACGCTGCTGTTTGCAGGCCACGAAACCACAGCAACGGCCTTAGCTTGGGCGTTTTACTGGATTCACCACTTGCCCTCGGTGCGCCAGAAGTTGCTGCAAGAATTGGACTGTTTGGGGGAAAATCCCGACCCGATGGAGATTTTCCGCTTACCTTACCTGAGTGCAGTTTGTCAGGAGACGCTGCGTATTTACCCGGTGGGAATGCTGACGTTTGCGCGAGAAACGATCAGACCCGTAGAACTGATGGGACATCAACTCGAAGCGGGCACGGTTGTTGTCGGCTCGATTTATTTGACCCACAGACGGGAGGATTTGTATCCAGAACCGCTGGAATTTAAACCGGAACGGTTTTTGGAGAGACAATTCTCGCCTTATGAGTATTTGCCCTTTGGAGGCGGCAGCCGCCGCTGTATCGGCTTGGCGCTGGCGCAGTTGGAGATGAAACTGGTGCTGGCAACCATTTTGCGGAATTTCGACCTTGTATTGGCCGAGAAAAAGCCGGTACAGGCCAAACGCCGAGGGGTGACTTTAGGGCCGGCCGGCGGCGTGCGGATGACCCTGCTGGGGCGGCGGATGTCGCAGCAGAAGCGTGAACCTGTTGCTACTGGGGTTTAAAGTCGCAGCAGTTGCAGGGGACGATCGAACTTTCTGCTTTGAGTGCCCACCATTTAGGGAGAAGGTGCGATCGTCCGCAAATGCCACCATTTTTTGTAGCACCCGCTACAGATAAACAGCTAGAATCCTTAACCTGTAACCCTCGCCCTCTCTCACTTTTCAAATTTTCAGTCTAAAATGATATGAACCTTGCAAACACAGCCTGAAAGCAAAAGTGGGTGATTGCAATAGTCCTCTTGATATTTCAAAAGCCTGCCTGCCATACTTTAAAAACATATGCATACCCTGTTATTCAGCAAGGTCGGAAGCGTGTTGGCATTGCCAGCAATCTTCCGGCCTCTTTATTTTTTGGGCTACTTGAGGCATTGGGGACAAGATGCAGAAGGCAAAGCAAAAGTACAAATTCTCCCCCTGTCCTCGTCTCCCCCTTTCCCCAATCTAGAGCTTCTGCCTCTAATTCCAATAGAATCCGACAGCAAGTTTAAGGAATCACTAAGGAATAATTAATAACTTGTTAAATTATCTCCTTCTGCCCTTCTCTCAATCTTCGGTTTTCAGAAATTCCGATACCGAGACAGACTTCGGGAGACTCTCCAGATCTTGAATTTCGCTTTCGTGGGCAAAAAACTCGACTTCTTTGTCGTCAATCTGGATCTGATAGCTAGCGGTAGCTGTCACAACCCGTCGCTTTTTTTTATCTTCTATTAAAACCCAACACACGACAGGTCTTACCCATCTCTCAACGTGCTGGCTTTGCTTCGTACTCCCAAAGGCATACCAGCCTTTAGCTTCAATAATTTGAAGCACTTTAAAATCGTTATTTGCCATATATTTCTATCGCGTTAACTTCAGTATTCTTCTTAGATAGAACGGCTAGCTTGCTAAGCAGGGCAAAGGTTTGGCAATCCCAAGCCGCACTAGATAACCTGATTTTTAGTCAGGAGAAGCGGGTTGGCCGGGCCTTGTCTGCGTTGTGGCCTGCTAAATGTATTGCGAGCTTTTTGTACTCTCCCACAATTACCGTAAAGTATCTATGCCGCATCCTCAAAAATTATTATCGCATTAACCTCAACCGCAGCAAACTCGACCTTAGCTAGCGGCATCTAAGTTGATACCAACGGCTTCTAACGCCTGGTTGGTGAGAGCGATCGGCATACAATCTTGTTAAGACTTTTTGCTGCAATCAACTATCATCTTTACCCGATGGGGTAAAACTTAACTAGAGGTTGCCGCTTTCAATTCTAAGCCTCGGCGCGCCTAATTCCTAATTAATTGTATGGTGTAGTTGATAATTGCCAAACCGTCGATCGCACTAAACTACCGTGTCTGACTCTTCGATTACCGTCACCGTTAAACTGTTCGCCGCCTTCGGTGAAGCCTACGGCGTTTCGGAACTTACATTAGAACTTCCTTCCGAAACCCCAGTGTCTCAAGTGCTCGAAAGCTCGATCGCCCAATATCCTCAATTAGAACAATGGCGCGATCGCACCCGCTTCGGCGTCAACATGGAATTCGTCTCCGCCGACACCATCCTCCAAGACGGCGACGAAGTTGTACTCATCCCCCCCGTCAGCGGCGGGTAGGCTAAGTTGCTTAATCAAAAATTCGAGGTTTTGTAGTTGTGTTCGATCACACGACTGCCCAATTCTTAGCCCAAAAAAGATTTATTAAGTTTTGTAACAATTCCGTCGGCAAATCATCCTTGAGTTCGATAGGGCTCGCGTGCGGGCCTGACAATCGGGATTCCCAGCCAGATCCTGAAAACAAGCCAAATCCTTGTGGGGTGGGCGTCTCGCCCGCCCAAATATCAAAGTTAAATACACCACTGTTTAACTGAAAAGTAACTGAAAAATTAATCCCGACTAAAAAAGTCGGGTATAGTTGACGGGCTAAATTGACCGTGCTAATCTTGCACAAGACTAAGAAAACATCGCAAAACTAGAGAGTTGAGCTATGACCCAGGCCACCAGAACACAATCCACAGCAGCAACCTTCACAGCCCTCAAATGTAAAGAATGCGGCGAAGAGTACGAACTCCAAGCCAAGCACGTCTGCGATTGCTGTTTTGGCCCGCTAGAAGTCAAGTACGACTACGACGCCATCCGCCGCACCGTCACTCGCCAAACCATCGAAGCCGGCCCCAACTCGATCTGGCGCTACCGCGCATTTTTACCAGTCGCTACAGATAACGTCATCGATGTCGGCACTGGGATGACTCCTCTATTAAAATCCCACCGCTTGGCGCGCCGCCTCGGTCTAAAAAATCTTTATATTAAAAACGATGCCGTCAATATGCCCACTCTCAGCTTTAAAGACAGAGTGGTGTCAGTTGCCCTCAGCAGAGCGAGAGAATTGGGTTTCACAACGGTATCCTGTGCCAGCACCGGCAATTTAGCTAACTCTACGGCTGCGATCGCCGCCCACGCCGGACTCGACTGCGTAGTCTTCATCCCCTCCGACTTAGAAGCAGGCAAAGTCCTCGGCACTCTTATTTACAATCCAACTGTCATGGCAGTTCACGGCAACTACGACCAAGTTAACCGTCTCTGTTGCGAAGTCGCCAATACACATGGCTGGGGATTTGTCAATATCAACTTGCGTCCCTACTACTCCGAAGGCTCAAAAACCCTCGGTTACGAAGTTGCCGAACAGCTAGGCTGGCAATTGCCCGATCACATCGTCGCTCCCCTCGCCTCCGGCTCCCTGTTCACAAAGATTTACAAAGGCTTTAATGAATTCATCGAAGTCGGTTTAGTGGACGAAAAGAAAGTCCGGTTCAGCGGCGCCCAAGCTGACGGCTGTTCCCCCATCGCCCAAGCATTCCGCGAAGACCGCGATTTCGTCAAACCGGTGAAACCGAATACAATTGCTAAGTCGATCGCGATCGGCAATCCAGCCGACGGTATGTACGCCTTGGAAATCGCCCGCAAAACAGGTGGCAACATTGAATCCGTCAGCGACACCGAAATCATCGAAGGCATGAAACTGCTAGCAGAAACTGAAGGCATATTCACAGAAACGGCAGGCGGCACGACCATCGCAGTCTTGAAGAAACTCGTAGAAGCAGGTAAAATCAATCCCGATGAAACCACCGTCGCTTACATCACCGGCAACGGTTTGAAAACGCAAGAAGCAGTTCAAGGCTACATCGGCGAACCCATCACCCTCGAACCGAAACTAGAAGCCTTCGAGCGCGCCCTAGAACGCGCCCGCACGCTCGAACGCTTAGAATGGCAACAAGTTTCGGTTTAACAGCTATTAGTCAATAGTGGGCAGTCATGAGTCATTAGTCATTAGTTGTTAAGCTGTGGACTGATGACAACTGACTGCTTACTGATGACTAATGACTGAGGACTAATAACTAATAAATGACTACTGACTAAGGACTAAAAAAATGACCGTCAAAGTTTTAATTCCCACTCCCCTGCAAAAATTTACCAACAATCAAGCCACCATCGAATGCGCCGGCGATAACATTTCCGAACTAATTGAATCGCTGGAAACAAATTGTCCCGGCATCAAAAAAAGCCTGTGCGACGAAAAGGGAGAACCCCGCAGATTTCTCAACTTCTACGTCAACAGCGAAGACATCCGCTTTTTGGATGGCTCAAAAACAGCCCTCCAAGATGGCGATGAAGTCAGCATTGTTCCTGCTGTTGCTGGTGGCTGATTAATTTTTAACCGCCGATTGAGGCAGACGAACGCAAATGAACGCAGATAGTTATTTAAATCTATCTGCGTTCATTTGCGTTTTATGAAATCCAATCTAGGTTTGTAGTAGCGCTTGGGTACTCAAGCGCTACTACAAACCTAAAACTTATTTCTTTGTTCGCAGTGGGTCAGAGAATTATCGCACTAGGAAGCTGCCCTTGCTGCCGTCCGGGGACGGCGCCGGCCAGTCACCTGATTGGCAGGAGATGGCAAGGAGGGCGATGCCGATGAGGGCGATGCCGATGAGGGCGATGATAATAGCTTAGGTGCTTCCAGGGAACCTGGAGATACTGCTGCTTTTTCCGATCGCACTGCTTCTTCTGGAATTTGCATCAGGAATACCAGCAGCGGATTGCTTTGAAGTTCCCGGCGCATTACCCGCTGAATTGCTTTTTCTATTTGGGTTTGCACTCCTACCCAGTCAATGTCAACTTGCGAGTCAGCAGTGGCGGGTTTGACAAATTCTGACCAGCGATCGCTCAAAACTGTTTCAATAGTTTGAGTGATTAATCCGATCACCTCCGCGCGATCGGCTGATGTCACTACACCTTTCAAGTGAACTTCTGGTTTGGCAACTAATTTGCCTTCCCAATTCAAAGCCGCCGCTACAGTTACAACGCCATCTCCCGCCAACTGCTGACGTTCCTTGAGGACGCTGGCTTTGACAACGCCCGATCGAGAAGCATCTACCAATTCAATTCCTGAAGGCACTTGACCAGCGACGCGCATTGAATTTTCGGTCAACTCTACGACATCGCCGTTATCAATAACCACCATATTGCTAGCGGGAATGCCCATGCTTTGAGCCGTCTTGGAGTGCTGGATCAGCATCCGGTGTTCTCCGTGCACTGGCAAGAAGAACTTGGGACGAGTCATGTTAATCATTAACTTTTGGTCTTCTTGACAACCGTGACCCGAAACGTGAATACCTTTGTCGCGGCCGTAAACCACGTGTGCTCCCAGCATCATCAGTTTATCGATCGTGTTTACCACTGCGATCGTATTTCCCGGAATCGGATTAGCTGAGAAAATGACTGTATCGCCCTTTCTGATTTTCAGTTCGTGATGTTCGCCGTTAGCAATGCGAGTCATCGCCGCCATCGGTTCGCCTTGGGAACCTGTAGTTAAAATCAGTACCTTGTCTTCAGCCAAATTGCGGATTTCTTTCAGCGGTTTGAAAATACTATCTTCGCATTTGATGTAGCCGAGATTGCGACAGTGAGCGATGACGTTAAGCATCGACCGGCCAACCACTCCGACATACCGATTGTTTTTCTTAGCCAAGTCCAAAACAATTTGCAATCGGTGTACCGACGAAGCAAAAGTCGTCAGCATCACTCGTCCCGGTGCTTGAGCGATAATTCTGTCTAAATTCGGCGCAACAGAACTTTCCGAAGCGGTAAAACCGGGAACTTCCGAGTTAGTAGAATCGCTGATCAAGCACAGCACCCCTCTCTCGCCGTACTCCGCTAGCTTTTGCAAATCAAAATGCTCGCCGTCTACAGGAGTGTGGTCAATTTTAAAGTCTCCGGTGTGGATCACAATCCCCACGGGAGTGTGAATTGCCACCGTAAAACTGTCAGCCATAGAGTGAGTGTTGCGGATGTATTCGACTAAGAAATGCTTGCCAATTCTGACAGTATCCCTGGGTCGAACCGTTCTCAATTCAGTGCGGTGAGACACTCCGGCTTCTTCCAGTTTTCCTGCTAGCAAAGCCATCGCCAAACGGGGACCGTAGATGACCGGAATTTCAAATTGTTTGAGGTGGTAAGGAATTCCCCCGATGTGGTCTTCGTGACCGTGAGTCACGATCATACCTTTAATTTTGTGGCTGTTTTCCCGCAGGTAAGTCATGTCTGGAAGGACAATATTTACCCCGTGCATTCCATCTGTCGGGAACGCTAAACCGGCATCTAAAAGAATGATTTCGTCGCCGTACTCAAACACACAAGTGTTTTTACCGATTTCGTGCAGCCCGCCGAGGGGAATAACTTTTAGAGCAGATGCAGTTGTATTTTTGATCATGCGTATCCTTTGTTAGTTATTTTTGTTATTGGTCTGTGGTCTGTGGTCTGTCGTCTACTGTTCGTTGGTAGGGCGATATTTCTCCAAATATTTATGGAAAAATCCCTGGCGGGTTTTACTATCCCGTACAGTCAGTTGTCTTGGGTCTTCATTCTTCTATCTTCAGTCTTTAATCCTTGACTGTTAGCTACTTACTAACACTTAATTACTAATGACTGATGACTCAGAACTAATGACTGATAACAACCAATATTCAGTTGTCTGAAAACTCGTTCTCGCTCGTCTTGCTAGCTGATACTGCTGCTAGCTGACTCAGTACGTCCTTTAACTTTTGAGTTACCTCAACGGGTGGATCGCACAGGGGCGGACGGGTGGAGCCTACATCCCAGCCTTGAAGTTTGAGAGCTGTCTTGACGAGAATGGGATTTGTGGTGAGAAAAAGAGCTTTAAACAGGTCAAAAAGTTGCAAGTGAATCTGGGTAGCGACTTGAACTTGACCGGCCTCGAAAGCTTTGATCATCTGTTGCAGTTGCTCTCCTACCAGATGGCTGGCTACGCTAACTACACCAGATCCTCCTACCGCCAACATTGGCAAAGTTAGGGAATCATCTCCAGAATAAATGGCAAATTCAGGGGATGTCAAGCACCGAATTTGACTTGCTTGATCCAAGTTGCCACTTGCTTCTTTTACGGCCACAATGTTGGGGATTTCTGCCAATCGAGCCACCGTCTCCGGCAACATATTCTGACCAGTGCGACCGGGGATGTTATATAACATTATAGGCAATTCTGGAGCAGATTGCGCGATCGCCCGAAAATGATTATATAAACCTTCTTGCGGGGGTTTGTTGTAATAAGGAACCACCTGCAAACAGCCGTCTAACCCGAGTTTAGCTGCTTTTTGGGTAGCTGCGACTGCTTCTGAAGTAGAATTAGAGCCTGCTCCTGCGATTACCAACGCCTTACCGGCCACCGCCTTTTGTACCACCTGAAATAATTCGTACTCTTCATCCCAGGTCATAGTGGGAGACTCGCCAGTAGTGCCACACACTACCAAGCTATCTGTACCGCGATCGGCTAAATGAACTGCCAATTGTTCTGCTACCGCATAGTTAACGCTGCCGTCTTCCTTAAACGGCGTAATCATTGCAGTCAGAACCCGTCCAAACTTTACCACACTTTCTCCGATTTTAGACTGTTGATGTTTGATTTTAAATTTTTGATTTCAGATGAAAGGTTTATCTAAAATCCCCAATTTCAATTTCCAAATTGCCAGGGTTTCCCTAATTAGAAGCCGCCGCCACTTGGGTTCGCAACAAATTTTTTTCTACCAGCAACTCAGCTATCTGCACCGCATTTAAAGCCGCCCCTTTGCGAATTTGATCGCCCGACAGCCACATCTCCAACCCGCAGGGGTGAGAAATATCTTGGCGAATCCTGCCAACTAACACGTCATCCTTACCGCTGGCTTCTGCGGGCATCGGGAAATAATTAGCTTGCCAGTCTTCTACCAGCTTAACCCCGCTTGCCTGCTTTAAGATTTCCCTGGCCTCGATCGCGCTAAAAGGCTCTGCAAACTCTAGATTAATCGCTTCCGAATGAGCCCGTAGTACGGGAACCCGCACACAAGTGGCCGTAATTTTAATCTCGTCCGTACCAAATATCTTCCGAGTTTCGTTTACCATTTTCATCTCTTCTTCACAATACCCCAAATCGTTAATCGGCGTGTTGTGCGGAAACAAATTAAATGCTAAGGGGTAGGGAAATATATCGGTTTTGGGCGTTTCCCCCTGCAAAATTGCTCTTGCTTGAGCTTTCATTTCCTCCATTGCCCTCGCCCCCGCCCCGCTGGCAGACTGGTAAGTCGCTACAACGATGCGCTGTATCGGCCTAACTTTGTGAAGTGGCCAAACGGCAACTGCCATCAAAATAGTCGTGCAGTTGGGATTAGCAATTATACCTCGGTGAGCTGCAGCCGCTTGGGGATTGACTTCTGGAACCACTAGCGGTACGTTCGCATCCATGCGGAAAGCGCTAGAATTGTCAATTACCACTGCTCCGGCTGCCACCGCTTGCGGAGCCCATAACTTAGAAGTAGAGCCGCCGGCAGAGGCGAGCACCAGATCTACATTATCAAAAGATCGCGCCGACACCGCTTCGACCGGCAGCATCTCACCGCCAAAAGGCAAAGTTGTGCCTGCTGAACGTTCCGAAGCCAGCAGCTTCAAGTTAGAAATCGGAAAACTCCGGCTGTGCAATAGTTCTAGCAACTCGGCACCGACTGCACCGGTAGCTCCTAAAATGGCAACTCGATAGGATTGAGACAAATTAGTTTCCTCCACAAATTAAAGTCTAAACGATCGAAATCAAAAATTTAAATAACTGCAATTCTCAATATCAAACTTAATTAATGTTATGCGACATCAGGAGCATGAGAGGATAGCAATGGTGCAGTTAAGCGAAAAGGGCGATCGAACTTCCCGATCAATCCGTGCGATCGTACCCAGTGCCAGTTTAGCATCTTTTGCCAATCGCCCACGCCCAATCCGCATCCGGTTAAGTTTTGCGATATATCTGCATTTTCGCAGGCGCATCCATTGACTTTGACTGGCCGCAGAGGCCGGCAAGATTGACATCACGGGGCGATATGTGCTATGGTGCATCGGCAATTAGTGGACTTAACCTCCACATTCCTAGCAGCAAAAGCTAGTATCCTCAAACCAAAACTATTTGGCAAGAGCCAAAAAAGTAGCCGGCAATGACTTACAGTCTCATCCGGTAAAGGTCTTGTAGTTGTGCCGTTACGAGTCAAAGCGTACAAAATTAAAATGCAGGCAAAGTCAGATTTGTATGTATTTTATTACACTATTGTTAAATATCAAAAAAGCCGATGAAAGTAACCCAGGAAAAACTTCCAGCTAGCCAAATTGGTCTGGAAATCGAAGTACCGTCAGAAAAGTCAAAACAAGCTTACGAGCAAGTAATTAAACAATTTGCTCGCGAGGTTAATATTCCTGGGTTCCGCAAAGGCAAAGTTCCCCGTCAAGTTTTGCTACAGCGCCTAGGCCAGACTCGTTTGAAGGCGACGGCTTTGGAAAATTTGATTAACGATTCCCTGCAAAAAGCCCTCGAACAAGAAAAAATTGCCGCAATTGGTAGTTTTGAACTTCGCACCGAGTTTGAAGAATTACTAGCTAAGTTCGATCCAGAACAGCCTCTGATTTTTTCGGCGAAGGTTGATGTACAACCAGAAGTGAAAATGGGTCAGTACACAGGTTTGCAGCTTCAAGCAGAAGAAGCTAAGTATGATGAGGCTCAGGTAGATGAGGTACTGGCAAAATATCGATCGGACAAAGCTACTTTAATCCCCGTAGAAGGCAGGCCGGCTCAGTTGGGAGACACGGCTTTGGTTGATTTCTCCGGTAGATTTGCGGAAGCACCCGAAGGCGAAACTCCCGCAGAAATTCCCGGCGGTCAAGCAGAAGACTTCCAAGTAGAATTATCCGAAAATCAGTTTGTACCGGGCTTTATCCAAGGCATGATCGGGATGAATCCAGGAGAAACTAGAGAAGTTTCCGTGCAGTTCCCCGATGAGTATAGCAGTGAAGAACTAGCAGGAAAACCGGCAGTCTTTACGATTACTCTCAAAGAACTTAAGGAAAAAGAATTGCCGGAGTTGGACGACGACTTTGCCCAAGAAGTCAGTGAGTTTGAAACTTTAGCAGAACTGCGCGAATCGCTCGAAACTCGGTTTAAAGCAGACCAAGAAAACAAGACATCAGCTAATAAGGAAAAAGCTATATCAGCAGCCCTCGCGCAGCTAATAGAAGTAGAAATTCCCGAAACAATGGTCGATCGCGAAATCGATTATTTGCTGAATCAACAAGCCCTCCAATTGAAAAATTACGGCATAGATATCAACCAACTCTTTACCGAAGAAAATATGGGCCCGATGCGCGAACGCTCGCGCCCGGAAGCAGTCGAGCGCCTCAAGCAGAATTTAGCTCTGGCAGAAGTAGCCAAGCTGGAATCCTTATCTGTTGAACCAGCAGAAGTAGCAGCAGAAGTAGCAAAAATCAGAAAGCAGTTTCCTAAAGGAGATTTTGACCCCCAAAGGTTGCAGGAATTTGTAGCAGAAGACTTGCTCAAACAAAAAACCTTGAAATGGTTGGAAGAAAAAGGGACAATCGAACTCCTACCTGAAGGCTCTCTGACTCCTGCAGCAGAAGAATCAGAAGAATCGGACGCTGAAGATTCAGCAGAAGCAGCCACGAGCGTTGAAGTGGAAGTCGTAGGCGAAGAATAGAACTTAATGTGTTCAAATGCCCTAATTGGGGGCATGAAATCAACCGTGATTTTAACGGCGCACCTGATCCTTAACTACAAGCTCTGGGTGCGCCTGATCCTTACTAAAAGCTCGGGGTGTCCACTAGAAGCAGCGATGATTTACAAGTGAGTATTTTAACTCATTCACCCCGCGAGCCTTGCGAGTCACTCCAGCGTTGCGCCCAGCGCAGAAAGCAATTTCAGAACTCAAAACTCCGCATTCCCCCGATATCCGTTCAGAAGAGGCATAATAGTTAAAAGCTGGCGGCTTAATTTAAAGCTTTCATCAGCAGCAGCAAATTGTCTAGAATCCTTGACTGGTGTCTTATGGTTGTATCTCAATCTTCCAATTACCTAATTACAAGCTATAACGATTTTGATGTCAGTTCCAGCCCCAGCAATGTAGTGCCAATGGTACTAGAACAGTCGGGGATGGGCGAGCGGGCCTTTGACATTTACTCGCGCTTGCTGCGGGAGCGAATTGTGTTTTTAGGAACTCCCGTAACCGACGAAGTTGCTGACTCGATAGTGGCTCAGCTATTGTATCTAGATGCCGAAGACCCAGAAAAAGATGTCCAAATGTACATTAATTCCCCCGGCGGCTCGGTGACGGCCGGCATGGCAATTTATGACACAATGCAGCAAATCCGCCCGGATGTGGTAACGATTTGTTACGGTTTGGCAGCGAGTATGGGCGCATTTCTGCTGACAGCAGGAGCCCACGGTAAGCGGATGTCTCTTCCGAGTTCCCGGATTATGATTCACCAGCCACTCGGAGGCGCTCAAGGTCAAGCAGTTGATATTGAGATTCAAGCCAAGGAAATCCTTTATCATAAGCGTAAGCTGAATCAACTGCTAGCGCACCACACAGGTCAACCACTCGACAAATTAGAGGCTGATACAGAGCGCGACTTTTTTATGTCAGCCGAGGAAGCCAAAAATTACGGTTTGGTCGATCGAGTTATCGAAAAGGAAAACCTTCCGACGGCGGGAGAGAATGTCACTGCACTGAATTAAGAGGCTGTTATGTCTAAGTACGACTCCCATCTAAAATGTTCGTTTTGTGGCAAGTCTCAAGAGCAAGTACGCAAGTTGATCGCAGGGCCCGGGGTGTATATCTGCGACGAATGCGTGGACTTGTGCAATGAAATTTTAGATGAGGAGTTGTTTGATTCGAGTGCAGTACCCGCAGCGGCGGTGCCTCCGAAGCAGGAAACGACCCAAAAGCGTCGCACTACTTCGGGCAAAAGTATGTCGATGAGCCAAATTCCGAAACCGAGGGAAATTAAAAATTACCTCGACGAAAATGCGATCGGGCAAGATGAGGCGAAAAAGGTGCTCTCGGTGGCAGTATACAACCACTACAAACGCCTTAGCTTTATCCATGCAAAAAATAGCGGCAAGCACCCGCCGGAAGAAGTAGAACTGCAAAAATCGAATATTTTGTTAATTGGGCCGACGGGTTGCGGCAAAACTCTGCTGGCTCAGACTTTGGCGGATATGCTAGACGTGCCGTTTGCGGTGGCTGACGCGACGACGCTGACGGAAGCGGGGTATGTCGGGGAAGATGTGGAAAATATTTTGCTGCGGCTGCTGCAAGTGGCAGATATGGACGTGGAAGAGGCGCAGCGCGGAATTATTTATATTGATGAAATTGACAAAATAGCCCGCAAGAGCGAAAACCCTTCGATTACGCGGGATGTGTCTGGGGAAGGCGTGCAGCAGGCGCTGCTGAAAATGCTGGAGGGGACGATCGCCAATGTACCTCCCCAAGGCGGCCGCAAGCATCCCTATCAAGACTGCATCCAAATTGATACCAGCAATATCATGTTTATTTGCGGCGGCGCTTTTGTCGGTCTAGAGAAAGTGATAGAGCAGAGAACGGGTAAAAAGTCAATGGGTTTTATTCAGCCCGGAGAAGCTCAGCCGAAGGAAAAGCGGGCTGCTGATGTACTCAAGCAACTGGAACCCGATGATTTGGTGAAGTTTGGGATGATTCCTGAGTTTATTGGGCGGGTGCCGGTGGCGGCGGTGTTGGAACCGCTGGATGAGGAAACGCTGATGGCGATTTTGACTGAGCCGCGCAATGCTTTGGTTAAGCAGTATCAAAAGCTGCTGAAGATGGATAATGTGCAGTTGGACTTTAAGCCGGATGCGATTCGGGCGATCGCCCAGGAAGCATACCGTCGCAAAACTGGAGCGCGCGCGCTGCGGGGAATTGTCGAAGAATTGATGTTGGATGTGATGTACGAGTTGCCGTCGCGCAAGGATGTTGCCCGGTGTACGATTACTAAGGAAATGGTCGAGAAGCGATCGACCGCCGAGTTGTTGGTACTTCCGTCTTCCCTACCCAAGCCAGAGTCAGCTTAAAAGTAGATATTCACAATCACTAGGTGACTCTAATTCAACCTAAAACTTTTAGGGTATTAAGAAACCTGAAAGGGGGGCCACTCTTAGCAGCGCCCCTACTATAAAAACCGGGTTTCTCGGTTTTTTTTAGTGATCTATAGCGGTTCTCAGGAAAGTAAGGTACTCTTCCAATGCCCAATGCCCTGTTTGGCCAAGAACACCTCATGTTACTGAGAAAGGCTATACTTACCAATCTATAAAATCATCCTCACCTAACTCAGAAGATAACTCGGAAAAATCCGGTTGAGATTCCAATCTAAAAGTTTCCGACTCCCAAATCTGCAAGTCATCCGACAAATCGACTACTTCCCCGTCAAACATATCAGCCAATTGCCTAGCGGTATTCGCGACATATTGAGCGTCATCACGCACCGCTATAGCCTGAGCGTTAAAGTCATTTTGAGAGTCTGTAGAACCGTTTTTCGGCGATCGCGATTCGGAAATGGCCGGCACATTAACGGCGGTATTTTCAGCCGCTAGCGGGTGTTTTTGTTCTTCTCTACCCTTGCCCAAAAAATCATCTGTAATCTCCGAAGCCGCCGAGTTCTGCACCTGTTGGCCCGCATCATCCGCAGGATGAGAATTCCTGGGATTTTCGCCAACACGTCCGTTAGAAGTAGGCACATCCTTGGCGCGAGAACTATTACTTTCAGCGGGATTTGTCAAGCCCACTTTTACTGTTACTCGACGGTTAAAAATTTGCAAAAAAGCTTCTTCAATATTAGCTACTTTGTCTTTAACCATATTCAGCAACGGCTGCGAACTAATCTTAACATGAGCTGTATTATTGCTAAAAATTACTAGCTGTCCATGTTGGCGAAGCAGCGATTGAGTTCCATGCGGTCGCACCCGCTCAAGTACCTGTTCCCACACTCGATTTAAATCGATTTCATCGGCTGAATTAGTCGGTGAATAATTTGTTGGATTCGTTTCAGCAGTTGGTACAGGTGCAGGAATCGCAGCAGGAGGTGTGCTTTCTATTCGATTAGCTACAGGCTGCGAAGTCGGTGGAGGATTTTGCGAATTGGCAGCGGGAGGCGCTTCGATATTAGATGTCTGGCTCCCCCCCTTAGCAAGGGGGGGTTGGGGGGGGTGAATTTGTGATGGAGCAATATTTTTAGCTGGTTCGGCTGTTGCTTGTGGCTGAGTTTTAATTGCTGAGGGCAGCAATCCCAACAGCGTTACTTCCAGCCACAAACGCGGCTGAGTAGTGTTTTTAATTTGCACTTCGTGGGTTTGCAAATGTTTCTGACCTGCTAAAATTAACTCGGCCTCCCAAGTGCGGGCAAAATCCCCCAGTTTTTCCCAAGTTGCAGATGTTAAAGCTACTAAATCTGACCGTTTCGGGGCAGCTTTGGCTATTAGCAAATCTCGGTAAAAGCTCGCGAGACTTTGCAGCACGATTAGCGGTTCTCGACCGCGATCCATGAGGTGGCGGGTCATGTCTATTAGTGCTGTAGCGTTATCTGTATCAATAGCTTGCAGCAACTCCATTAAGTCATTTTCGGGGACTGCCCCGACTAAATCCCAAACTTTTTCGACTGTTACTTCACCCGGGAATAAGCTTAGTTGGTCGAGCAAACTTTCGGCATCTCGCAGACCACCTTGGGCGATTTGAGCGACCATTTGTACTGCATCGCTGGCAATATTGATATTTTCTAATTGAGCAATTTTGTGCAAATGAGCAATCATTGCATCGAGGGGGATGCGGCGGAAGTCGAACTTTTGGCAACGAGAAATAATAGTTGGTAATACTCTTTGTGGGTCGGTTGTTGCGAGAACGAATACAACGCGATCGGGCGGTTCTTCTAATGTTTTTAATAAGGCATTAAATGCCTGGGTACTGAGCATATGAACTTCGTCGATTACATATACTTTATAGCGACACTGTACGGGAGCAAATTGAGCTCGTTCGATCAAATCCCGAATGTTATCTACTCCGGTGTTGCTGGCGGCGTCGATTTCTATGACATCTAGGGTAGAACCTCGGGCAATTTCTTGGCAAACGTTGCATTTGCCACAGGGTGTGGGGGTGGGGGCAACCGTAGAAATACAGTTGAGAGATTTGGCGAAAATTCTGGCGCTGGAGGTTTTACCGGTGCCTCTGGGGCCGGTGAATAGATATGCTGGTGCTATGCGCTCTTGTAGGATGGCGCTGGTGAGGGTTTGGGCGATCGCCTCTTGACCGACTAATTCGGCAAATGTCTGAGGGCGATATTTGTGGTGCAGGGGTTCGTAGGTCACGATCGAATATTGGTGGTATTAGCTGTAATCTTAGCTAAGGAGACGTTGTTCGATCGCAAAGAGAGCTCGACTCTCAGAGCAAGCCACCCGGTGGGCTTGCAGGGCGGGAGTTAGCAAACAGTAGGAATTACCACTCTCCCAACGTCCGCCCCTCGATCGTCCGGGCGCTCGGCTGTTCTCCTTGATTTTTTCCGCTGCTGGCTCCCAGAGTTACTATTAATTTATGTGTATTTCTTTTTATTTTGCTAGAAACGGAGACCGCCGAACCAACATTTTTTAGCTATATTGGTATAATCTATTACAGACAATTCACCATTTCTATTGGCCAGTTCCAGCGCGCGATTTTCCGATATTTCGGAAACCTGCTTGCAGTTAAAGATAAAGTATTAATTAGAGGGTGCGTGTTCCAGTTGCAGAAATCCAGTTGTACCAAGATGATGGTGGAATGATGTCAATGTTGGTTGATCCAGTTGCACTACCAGCTCTACTCTGGAGTCCTGTATAAATATAGCGTCAAATTTTACCCTTTAAAAGCCCATGTCAACCCAAATAATCCTTGTAGAACCAAGGTTGGCAGTAGCCTCTCCCAAACCTAAAAAGGCTAAACCCGGAGATCCGTCCTCAGACCAACTCTTAATAGGAGGGGCGGGATTACTGTTGTTATTGCTTATCGGTTTAGCGGTGTTTACCAAGCTAAAACTCGACGATTTGAATAAAAAGCTCAAATTTGAGGAGTTTAGAAATCGAGAACTCCAGAAAAAATACAAAATGGCTCTGGAAACCATGTCAAAGATGGAAAAGAATCCCGACCTTATCCACTCGCGAGACTTTAATTTAGACTACCTGAGAATGCGGATGGCGGAAGAAGTATTTCACTTTGCCATTGTGAACCAGATCAAGGTAAAAGTTAAAGAAAAAATTAGTATTGCTCTGCGTCCGACTCAGGGGGCAGTGGGAGATAAAAACGGGAATGCCGGCAGCGGCAGGCAAGTAGATTCGATGTTTGATATCGAATACGAAACTGGCGATCCCGCAGTAAAAATAGAAAAACGAGTGCTGTTTCGGATTCAAATTAAGCTGATGAAACTGCCGACTCAGGCAACATCAGCGACAATTAATCAAATTATTGACTGTTTGGAAACTTATCTGAGTCCTTCAGACGACCACGACAGTTGGCAGCCGACAATTCAAGGTCGCATCGTTCATATTGAGTGGGATCAAAAAGCCAAGCCGACGCCGATGTTGGTGCTGGAACAGTCGAATGAAGGGGTGAATGTTACCTTTAGGACTACGAGAACGCCTGCCGGCAGACCTGCAAATGTCAATGATAGCCAATTGGTAGGATCTAAGGGCCAAAAAAGTAGCAAAAGTAGTTCTAAAACTCCAGCCAAAGGTGGGACAAAAAGTCCTGCTAAGGTAGGAGGAAAGCGTCCCGTTTCTCGAAAATAAGTGTAGGTGGATTAATATTATTTTCCCGAAATAACGCCAGTTGCCACCGTTGTTGATGTGTCTTGTGCGAGGTAGCCGTCTTCCATGTGAATAATGCGATCGGCTATGTCTAAAATGCGGTTGTCGTGGGTTGCCAGCAAAATAGTGCAGTGCTGTTCTTTTGCCAAACCTCGCATAATTTCTACCACCTCTCGACCTGATTTACTGTCTAGTGCTGCTGTGGGTTCGTCTGCTAATACTAATTTCGGCTGGCTGACTAATGCCCGGGCGATCGCAACTCTTTGTTTCTGTCCGCCCGAAAGACTGTCGGGGTAATAATCTATTCTTTCTCCCAAGCCTACAGCTTCCAGCATTTCCTCTATTTTATCATTAGTTTCTTGGGGAGAAAGATGACTGTGCAGTTCTAAAGACATTTGCACATTTTGCCTAGCACTCAAGCATTTGAGCAAATTGTGAGCGAGGATTGCTTGGAGCCGATCGCGTATCGAGAACTGCTATGATCGGTCCTTGAATAACTCGATCGCCCTCTTCCACCTGCAACAGTTCAATTCTTGCTCCCTCCGACGCAGAAAGGGCCGACAATTTGATAACTTCCCCCTGCGGAGTCAACCTATTCAAAGCTGTAACGCTGCTGCGGGTGGAGGCGGGAGTTGCAGCCGCCGCCTTTAACTCTTCGGCTTTTCTAAGTTGAGATACTTGCCAAAAACCGACTCCTGTGGTCAAGACATTGGCGCCGATCGCTAAACGGATGATTCCTCGTCCTGGGGGTTTTAAAAATGATTTATCCTTAACCCGTGATTCCTTTCCCATGACTTATAAAGTAGGTGATTTCCTGATTAAGTTTTTTCCACCTACTCTGAAGTAGTGTAAAGTGATTTCCGCTATTTAGGAATATCAAAAAGTACCTCGGTCATGTAATGTTCGGCCCAATCTTTACCGAAAGCTTTTTCGAGTATGCGACGGGTTTTGTCGTTTTGCTGCTGCTGGGTGCAGTAGTAAATTTGAGCGTCTAGAATTGTCGATTCTTCGGCGGCAGAGACTGGTTGGGAAGCGACAGCCTGTTTGCAGTGAATTTCAACGTAGGATTCAACAATATCCAAAAACCGACTGTTTTCTTCGATCGACTCTGGCCGCACAAACAGACAAAATTCTGAGAAAATATCCCCCCATTCGGGAATTTGGCGGGGACAAGAAAATTGATCGATCGGCAATATTGCCAGTTGGGTTCGGTAGGTTTCCGACAAAGTTCGATCGGGATTGAGGGGAGAAAGGTCTGCGATCGCGGCGCTAACTTGACCTTTGCCTGCTACGATATCCGTACCGAACATGGGCAAAGCGTAATTCGGTCTGGGAAACATCACGCAGTGCAGGATATCCAGCATTGGCCCGACTTTAGCGAGTTCGAGGTGGATTTTGCGGAACTGGGGCGTTTGATAGCAGCGGTTTTCAATGATCAGTTTTTCTCCTTCCAAGCGGCCTTCTACGTATCCCAACTCAGCGGGCAGGTGGTACGGTTCGAGGTCGAGATAGCGGTGCCATACTGCTTCCATCCGATCGGCTAAATCTCGGATGAGATGGTGCTGTTGGTCGCGCAGAGAAGGCTGGGATATTTCTAACATTCGTATTTATCGGGGGATAGCTTAATAAAACTTGATTCTACTGTTGCAAGATGCAGGAAAAAAGGTAGATACTTTAACAATATCAGTAGATTGACTTACGATCGAGCAAGTTTTACAGGAGATTTTGTATGTTTGGTCTGGGATTGCCCGAAATGGGCATTGTTGCGGTGGTGGCTATACTAATTTTCGGCCCCAAGAAGATTCCTGAGTTGGGAAATGCTTTGGGCAAAACGCTGCGGAGTTTTAAGGATGGCATCGGTCAATCTGAGGATGAAGCTGTTGAGAAGGATAAAGAGGAAGAGGGCCAGCCGAAAGTGTAAATTAGGTTTGTAGTGAGGATTTTAGTCCTCATTTTTAAGGACTCAACTCCTCACTACGAAACTATTGGGGAAATTTGCCTTCTCTAACTTCAAGGGAATAATCTTTCACAGCTTGGGTAATTGTTTCTCGCAAATTGGCGTAAGCTTTCGCAAAAGGCGGCTGTTTTTCGGAAAGTCCCAACAAATCGGAAGTAACTAAAACTTGACCGTCGCAGTGCGGCCCGGCCCCGATACCAATGGTGGGAATAGTTAATTTTTGGGTAATTTGAGCGGCTAAGTCTGCGGGAATGTGTTCTAGCACGATCGCAAACGCACCGGCTTCTTGAAGGGCGATCGACTCTGCAATGATGCGATCGGCTGCTTGGGCCGTTTTTCCTTGTTTTTTGTAGCCGAGTTGGTGTACCGACTGCGGAGTTAAACCGACGTGTCCCATCACTGGAATTCCGGCGGATGTTAGCTGCGAAACTGTGGCGGCCATTGCTGGATATCCACCTTCCAATTTTACAGCTTGAGCGCCGGTTTCTTTCAAAGCTCTCCCTGCCGAGTGCATGGCTTGCTGGGGACTTTCTTGGTAAGTCAAAAACGGTAAATCGACCACAATTAATCCTTGTTTAACACCGCGACGCACTGCTTTAGCGTGGTGCAGCATTTCATCGAGGGTTATGGGTAGGGTTGTGTCGTAGCCTAAGACGGTCATGGCGAGGGAATCGCCGACTAGGATGATATCTACGCCTGCTTGATCGATGACTTGGGCGATCGCATAATCATAAGCTGTCAGGGCAACAATTGACCGCCCTTGTTGTTTCCACTGAATTAATTGATGAGTAGTGACTGACATTTTAGTGCAAAAATATAATATTATTTCCGGCTATTACTTATAATATCAAATATAACAAATTATATACAATCCATATTGTAGGCTGGGTGAGGCGGGGCGATTAAGAATTGTCACAAATTGAGCAACTTGATTCAGCGCCTCACGCACCAGCAAAAACTCAATGCACGCCTGCAATGATGCGCCTCAGCACTATGTATAAGCTGCGAGTTGTCAACTAAATAATCTCTATTTAGGCTGTATATTGTACATTTTAACAATATTTGTAACTGAGAGGGAATTTTTATTTATTCCTGAAGTTCTGCTAATAACTGTTCCCCGAAAGGATGTTTTGGCAATTGCTCAAATGTCAAATGTCCTTTACTGATTCCTTCCCGCCACAGCCCCACATAATTTTTCCACACAATCTGAATGTCTGGGTGGTTTTCGGGCAATTTGCTGCGAAGAATTTCCACAGCTTGCAAACACAGCGGTTCTGCTTCCGAGTACCTGCCTTGGGAATAATAAAGTAAAGCTAAATTGTTGAAACCAGTGGCTAAACTGGGATGGTCTTCTGGGAGCGATCGCCTGTTTATTTCCACAGCTTGCAAATACAGCGGTTCCGCTTCCGAGTACCTTCCTTGGGATTTATAAACTCCGGCTAAATTGTTGAGGTGAGTAGCTAAACTGGGATGGTCTTGAGGAAGCGATCGCCTACCTATTTCCACAGCTTGCAAATACAGCGGTTCCGCTTCCGAGTACCTTCCTTGGGATTGATAAAGTAGGGCGAAATTGTTGAGGTGAATAGCTAAATCGGGATGGTCTTGAGGAAG
>NZ_JAUBPU010000020.1:0-50602 GCF_036700885.1 Microcoleus sp. S13_B4 | reverse complement strand
CGATCGCCTACCTATTTTCACAGCTTGCAAATACAGCGGTTCCGCTTCCGAGTACCTTCCTTGGGATTGATAAAGTTTGGCTAAATTGTTGAGGTAAATAGCTAAATCGGGATGGTCTTGAGGAAGCGATCGCCTACCTATTTTCACAGCTTGCAAATACAGCGGTTCCGCTTCCGAGTACCTTCCTTGGGATTGATAAAGTTGGGCTAAATTGTTGAGGTGATCAGCTAAATCGGGATGGTCTTGAGGAAGCGAGCGCCTGTCTATTTCCACAGCTTGCAAATACAGCGGTTCCGCTTCCGAGTACCTTCCTTGGGATTCATAAAGTCCGGCGAGGTAATTCAAGCTACTTGATAATTCCGCTTCCACATCTAACTCTTGTTGAAAGGCGATCGCCTTTTTAAAATAGTCGATGGCCAATTCATACTCTTGCTGAAAATTTTCGCACTCTCCCGACTCTATCCTTCTGTCATAAATCTTCCCCATACTGGCATAAAGACTTGCCAAACTGGGGTCTTGGAGTCCTTTTTTCTGTTCCGTTCGCGCGATTAAATCTTGCAAATCTTCCAGCGGAATCAAACTCGGCGGTTCGCGATCGTCCTCTTCAACTAGGGATCGAAACGGTTCAAATTCAGTTTTGGGAACAGCCGCAGTTTTTTTAGTATCAAAGCGAAACACACCTTTCCGCCAACTCCAAAAATCAGGAGACTCATTACTAATCAGAATTTCAATTTGTCGCGTCACCCACAAGACAATCGAAAACGGAAACTCCCGCAATGCTTCCCGCGTCCATTGCAAATAGCCAAAAAACACTTCTTGTTCCGATCGACTTTCGCCCAATTGTTTAAAAAACCGCAGTTTCTCCACACCCGTCACCGTGATAACGGCTTTTCCCCCCTGCTGCAAATATGCTTCTTGTTCGACTAAATTGGCGATCGCCGATCGCAAACTCGGTTCACCCCTCGCCAATTCTACGCGATAGCGGCGGATATCCGGTTCGAGTTGTGCTTCATAATCCGAAATCAGGCGATCGCGACAGTCGCTATCATCGCAAACTGCGATTAGCAAGTTGAGAATATCTTTACCCGCTTCAATTGACACGAGTAAATCTTCATAATTATCTTGGTTTTGAATGTTGAGATTCGACATAATTAATTGTCATTTGTATCGAAGTCTCGATCCCCCTAAATCCCCCTTAATAAGGGGGACTTTGAGAATACTCTTGTCCCCCCCTTATTAAGGGGGACTTTGAGAACACTCTTGTCCCCCCCTTATTAAGGGGGGTTAGGGGGGATCGACTTTGGACTCAGACATTACCTTAGTCGGCGTAGCCCGACTTTGTTTGTGTTCTCGCGTTGCTAAGGGTTTCAACCGCCCTTTTAACGCCGAGTTTAATTGTTGAGTATAAAAGAAATTATTCACGCGGAAAATCATCTCGCTGCTTTAACAATTCTAGCACGATCGGGTGAATGTCGTACCACAAAACAGCATTGCGATATTCCAAAACATATAACCCATGCAGCAAGTCCAAAAAGCCTTGTGCTTTCGGGTCAGCAGGTTTAAAATCTCTGTAAGTTGCTATCAACATCTCATAATCAGTTGTTCCTAAACGGGTATCAAAATCGATCCGCAATTTATTAATCGCTTCCTCAAACACCTCGGCATTAATTGTAATCGCAGCTTCTGGATTCCGTCGCACCAACCGCAAACAAATGCGGCAGCATTCGTTCGCAATTCTAATCAATTCTCGCAATACTCCACCGCTGTATGCAACAAGGCGATCGAGTGTTTCCGGTTCGATCAATTCGCTTCCCAAGCGTTTAGCTAAAATCTCTTTCAATCTCGCCGCCGGTTCCGCCATTGCAACAGCATCAGCATTCCGGCTTTCCCCGCGTTTAAACAGCTTTGTGACTGGCATGAACACGATTTGATCGTTAGTTTCCGTTTCCACGGTAGCGGCCAAAGAGACATCTCGCAGCGCGGAAATAGGAGTTGTTAAAATCATCCTAAAATTCGGCAAAAACAGCGCTTTGATATGTTCTTGATAAACTTGGCGAACGACACCTAAATCCAACTTGTCCAGGTCATCAATGACTACAATTACGTCTTTTTTCGCGCCTTCTCGAACTACGGCAGCAATCTCGTTAATTGTCGCCACCAAATCAGAAACTTTGCGAATAAATTCTTGTTTTATTTCTTCACGAATCGTTGCATCAGCTTTTAACTTGCCTGTAATCATCTTAAACAAGTTAAAACCGACCGATCCGCTGGCGCCCAATTCGTCAATTTTTGTTTTAGTTTTAGTGGCAAACCAGTTATAAAATGATTCTTTAATTGATTGTTTGATGGGAATTTCCTGTTTTTCTGCTGCATCCATCAACTGAACTGCGATCGCAAACAAGATATTGATATGATTGACATCCGACATTTCAATCAAGTCGGAAATCGAGAAAAAGACTGTAAAATAACGATCGTCCATCTGGCGGCAAAATTCCGCCAACAGTGTAGACTTGCCGCAACCGCGATGTCCGCTAAAAATAATTTTACCCCTACCGGAAGGGTCATCTTCTACTAATTGCTCTAATTGTTCGAGGACTTCCGTCCCGTATTCTACTCGGAAGTTCTCGACTTCTTTCGGAGTGATCAACGGCGATAACTCCATATTTGCATAGGCTGTCCGAAAGGATTCTAGTAATATTTTGGACATGGCACTCTGAGGCTATTATTTAATGTTCTTCATGATTATAAGCTGTCTAGCATCTAAATAGTAGATTTTTGACCCGGCTTTGGAACCCACCCCACAAGAGTTTTTAAAGCCGGAGAAGCGCCCTAGCCCCTCTTAACAAGAGGGGGACAAGATTACTCAAAGTCGGTCTTTTTAAGGGAGATTTAGGGGGCTCTGAATTTGAGGTGAAATGTTTAAGGTTTAATTAATTCCTACTTCCAGCCTAACCACCTTAACAAAGGCACAACTAAATAATGACTAACTCCCAAACAAAGCCCGATCGCACTTCCCAACAAACCAAAAAACACAATTGAGCCCCAAACTTGCAGCCAGCCGAAGGTAACGTTAGATAGTGACAAAATCCCAAAGAAACTCCCCGGAAAAATGTTCCAAGCATTCAGCAACAGAAACATTCCCGTAGAAAAAACAGCGACTACCAAAGCGTGAACTAATTGATGGCTCCGCAAACCCATTCCCACCGTCAGAGAGGCGATCGCAAAAGCTCCCAAAATAACCCCCTGCACACCACTAGAAGCTGTGGCTTCCATCCAGCACAAACCCGCCAACAAATAACCCTGAGCTCCCATCAATCCAGACAGCCAATACTGTTTTTGCTGGCGAAAACTCCCTGCATCCGTCAAACCGATCGCAGTTCCGAACCCCGCCAACCCAAACAGCAGCACTTCCGGCCCGACAGCGAAAGTCATGTTAGGCATTAATTGGTGCAAACCTTCATTCAGAAAACTGGCAATTTCCGGGCCAATAGGCGAAGCATAAGCCAAAACCAAACCGCCGATCGCCCCCGCAGTTCCTCCAACGCCACCGAGTACCATTTCCCAGCCCGTATCCAGAGAAGCTACCACGATTTGGGCGATCGCGCCGAACACAACACCAGTCAGGCTGACAGTTTTTTGCGCCCCTACCACCACTACTTGCCTGCAGAATTCTAAAATAGCTTGACCCATTGGGGCGATCGCGATTTTGCCCTTACTCCTAGCATAAATCTCCTGCAAACGCGCCCGAACATCCCCAGCCGTCGCCGGACGTTCCCGCACATTCGATCGCACCATATCGTCCAACAAATTAGCCAAAGCCGGACTCACAGATACAATGTGACGCCACCGCAACTCTCCCGTCATCGGATCTTCAATTTCCGCCGGATACTTCCCCGTCAGCAAATGAATACAAGTCCGCCCCAGGGCATAAAAATCCGTTGCCGGCACCACACCGCCTCCAACAATTTGTTCCGGCGGACTGTACCCGGGCGAAATCAACCGCGTCGAACTCCGAGAATCTTTCCCCACGGATTCGACACCGCCCATCTGTTTAACTCCCCCAAAGTCGATCGTCACCAATTGCAGTCCCCCCAAACCCTTGCTCAGCAATACTTGGGGCGATTCCGGGTCTCGCAGCATCAAATTTGAGGGTTTAATGTCGCGGTGAATAATCTGACACCTGTGCAACTCCTCTAAAATTTCCACAGCTTGACTCAGCCAACTAAACACCCATTCCTGCGGACATCCTTGAGGGTGCTCGTTGAGAACCTCTTCTAAAGTTTTGCCGTGAATCTTTTCCATTACCAAACAAGGCAGCCGCTTCGCAGCAGGATTTCCCTCGCCGCCTGCAAAATTTTGCGTTTGGACGTGAAAATAACCGTCAGGCTCGACTCTAGGGACGCCCGGGTGCCGCAAAAGTGCCAAAACCCAAGCTTCTTGCTCGAAGAGTTTCAGCGCTTTCGGGGCAGTTTCCAGCAACACTTTCAGGACGCGCTCGGTTTCAGTTTCTGTGTCCCAAACTGTGAAAATCGCTGCAAAACCCCCGGAACCGAGGCTTTCTAGAGGCACGTAGCGATTTTTTAGTCGCAGGGGAGCCCCGCAACTATGACAAAAATTGTTGCCCCAAGTCTGAGGGTAGGGCCTTGGGCAATCTGGATTGATGCAGTGAACGGCTTTTGAAGGGGGGTGAGGCACAACCAGAGTAAAAATGGGGCTAAATATCCATAGTAGACTTACGCGCAGCTAACGCAGAAACCCGGTTTTCAGCGAGGTTAAATGGCTGTAACGACGGATTTGGTTTGAGAGCACAAGTCCTGTCCATATTATGTGGTATGCTGTCGATTTTTGAGTTGACGGTCTGGAAGTCACGGGATTTTAGATTTTAGATTTTGGATTTTGGATTTTAGATTGCATACTGGATTGCAGTTGAGATCGATCTCAACTGCAATCGACAACTTTAGGTATTTCTAACTACTTAGCCCTGGCCGATTACCCATTACCAATTCTGATTTTTAAGTATTAAATTCTTTACATAAACCGTGTTGATCCGCTGTTCGGCTCGCTGCACAATATCTTTCGCTCGCTCGAAATTCCTCCCCACTCTGCGATCCCCAGCCTTTCGTCCTGCATCCTTCGCCGCTGGCATTTCATAAGATATGTTACAAATAATTGCCTAATGTAAAGCAAAATAAATAATACTTATGATGATTAAAAGAATATTAAAATTTGAGAGTGACACTTTGTTGATATATTTTTAACAGCCTGCGATCGGGCAAAAAAATTAAGCGAATACTAGGAAGCGAGATATGGCTTACGCGCAAACCCAAACTCAATCAAAGGCTGGGTATAAAGCCGGAGTTCAAGACTATAAACTAACGTATTACACGCCGGACTACACGCCGAAAGATACAGATATTTTGGCTGCCTTCCGCGTCACACCGCAGCCGGGAGTTCCCCCAGAAGAAGCAGGCGCTGCTGTGGCTGCTGAATCTTCTACAGGTACATGGACGACTGTTTGGACTGACCTCCTGACCGACCTCGACCGCTACAAAGGTCGCTGCTACGACATCGAGCCAGTTCCCGGTGAAGACAACCAATACATCTGCTTCATTGCTTATCCTTTGGATTTGTTTGAAGAAGGTTCCGTCACCAACTTGCTGACCTCTTTGGTCGGTAACGTGTTCGGTTTCAAAGCTCTGCGCGCTCTGCGGTTGGAAGACTTGCGGATTCCCATTGCTTACCTGAAAACCTTCCAAGGCCCTCCTCACGGTATTACCGTTGAGCGGGACAAATTGAACAAGTACGGCCGTCCTTTGCTGGGTTGTACAATTAAGCCCAAATTGGGTCTGTCTGCTAAGAACTACGGTCGTGCCGTTTACGAAGTTCTGCGCGGCGGTTTGGACTTCACCAAAGACGACGAAAACATCAACTCGCAACCGTTCATGCGCTGGCGCGATCGTTTCTTGTTCGTTCAAGAAGCTATTGAAAAAGCCCAAGCAGAAACCGGCGAAGTCAAGGGTCACTACCTCAACGTAACTGCCCCCACCTGCGAAGAAATGATGGAGCGGGCTGAGTTCGCTAAGGAAATCAAAACCCCCATCATCATGCACGACTACCTGACAGGTGGTTTCACTGCTAACACCACCTTGGCTAAATGGTGCCGCCGCAACGGTATCTTGCTGCACATTCACCGCGCTATGCACGCCGTGATTGACCGTCAGAAAAACCACGGTATCCACTTCCGCGTGCTTGCCAAGTGCTTGCGGATGTCCGGTGGCGACCACCTGCACTCCGGTACAGTTGTGGGTAAACTCGAAGGCGAAAAAGGCATCACGATGGGCTTCGTAGACTTGATGCGCGAAGACCACATCGAAGAAGATCGCAGCCGCGGTATTTACTTCACCCAAGATTGGGCCTCCATGCCCGGTGTCATGCCGGTTGCTTCTGGTGGTATCCACATCTGGCACATGCCGGCTTTGGTGGAAATCTTCGGCGACGACTCCTGCTTGCAGTTCGGCGGCGGCACCTTGGGCCACCCTTGGGGTAACGCACCTGGTGCAACTGCTAACCGCGTTGCTTTGGAAGCTTGCGTCCAAGCTCGTAACGAAGGCCGCAACTTGATGCGCGAAGGCGGCGACGTAATTCGCGAAGCTTGCAAATGGTCTCCTGAACTGGCTGTTGCTTGCGAACTCTGGAAAGAAATCAAGTTTGAGTTCGAGGCAATGGATACCGTTTGATGATTTTGGGTTGGAGATTTTAGGTTTTAGGTAGCAAACTTGCTGTGGAGTCTTTATCTTTGAAGAAGATTTACAAGTAAGTTTGCATCCAAAATCTAAAATCCAAAATCTAAAATTTGAGGGGGCTGGGGTCAAAATGGATCTCAAACAAGTTGCGAAAGACACCGCTAAGGTGCTGGCAAGTTACCTAACCTATCAATCCGTGCGGATGGTGGTCGCTCAGTTGAGCGAAACCAATCCTCCTTTGGCAATCTGGTTGAATGATTTTTCCACTAAGGGCAAAATCCAAGATGGAGAAGCTTACATTCAACAGTTGCTTTTGGAAAATCAAGATTTAGGATTTCGGATCATGACTGTGCGAGAGTATCTGGCTCACGATGTGACGGAATTTTTGCCAGAAATGGTTTGTACTGGCATTCAACAGGCGAATATGGAACACAGACGCCAGCATTTAGAGCGAACTACGCAACTTAATTGGTCTGTTCCTAGCAGTAATCCTGAAACATCAATAGATTCTGAACCGAATCTGGATAATTTGTCGAGTTAATCGATCGACAAGTGCGATCGAACACACACCTTAGAGATACAAAAAATGAAGACTTTACCTAAAGAGCGTCGTTACGAAACTCTGTCCTATTTGCCCCCGCTGACAGACGCCCAAATTGCCAAACAACTCCAGTACATCCTGGATCAAGGCTACATTCCCGGCGTAGAATTCAACGAAACCTCTGCTGCTGAAATGCGCTACTGGACTTTGTGGAAGTTGCCTTTGTTTGGTGCTCGCAGCGTCCAAGAAATCATGGCTGAAGTTCAAGCTTGCCGTCAGGAAAATCCTAGCTGCTACATCCGCGTCATGGGTTTTGACAACGTGAAGCAATGCCAAGTGCTGAGCTTCATCGTGCACAAGCCTAACACCAGAGGCTACTAAAAAGTATTGGCTGACTAATCTAAATTTTAGGTTAACAGTCATTACAGATTGGAGGCGGGGAATTTTCCCTGCTTCTTTTTTTATAGTTTGCAAATAGCTTTTAACACTTGCAGCAACAAAATTGAAGAGTCGGACTCCATCAGGTTTAGCAAAGGCATTAACTGATAGGTTGGGTTATTGCCCCCCACAATATTGACGAACTGATAGTGCATTCCGTTTGTTGTCAAGCCCCAGATTGTGTCCTGATATTTTAAGTTTTGATAAGCATAGGTTAGCAATTGGGATAAACCCATCAATGCGTTGATTCCAGAATTTTTACTTTCAATCACCAAAACCCAAAAATATGTATCGCTTCTGATGGGTTTTATCCTGTTGACAGCCAAGATATCAAACCGTCCTTTAACGATTGTATCTTCATCTTCAATGCTAATTTCAGCGATGTCTTGTTCTAAACTAATTTAGATCGGGCGGCGGTAAAAGCCAGCCAATCGCATTAGGGGAAAGGTAGTCAGAGCTTTTACCAGTCCTTCAGAAACTCGATCAGTTGAAATGTAGTCATCGAAGTCATCCCTAATTTGTGTAACTTCCTGCTGTTCGTGTTCTGTTATATCTTCAAGGGATAACAGAGAGGTAAATGAGTTAGTGTAGTGCTTTTCAAAGCCGAACAGACGGTGTACTTCTGCTAACGTTAGGTTTTTGGCATTAATAGTTGTCATAGTTGGATAGTTATTTAAGTTTTAGTTAGAATTCTAACATATAGCAATCATTGCATCATTTGTGAATTTCTTACTCCCGAGCGGGTTCGGGGAGGGTTGGGGTGGGGTAAAAAATTTACGACTCCTGCAAGGATTGCTATAGAGATTGCGGTAGTCAACTTGCACAAGTACCGGAATGATAAGTAGCACAAGTACCGGAATGATCAGGAGGACACCGCGCCTGGCCATTTCCCTACTCCATAATCATCAATCTTCCTTTTCTGATGTTAACCATCGCGCGATTAATTGTAGGGAAAGGGCCAGGCGCGGTGTCCAGAGTTTGGGTAATCTCTAATCTATCCTTTCCCTTTCCATCACCATCCCATCAACTATTTCATAACCCCAATAAAACTGTCGATTGGCCAACTGCTGGGCCATGTCATATTCGCCCAAATCGCAGAGTTCAACTAATGTTTGATATCCTTCATCTCTTTCTCGCTGCAACCTTTGCTGCTGGAGCTTTTCTCTTTCGATTTGTGAAGGATTCGGTCGCTCGACCCCCAGGGGATTGATATCGCTAATTGGTTGCATAGTTGTCTTATTAAAAAGGGATAGATTCTACTATTTCACCGTCAACTATTTCGTAACCCCAGTCTGGGTTAGCAGCGATTTGTTTTTCAACTATACTTCGACCGAGGGGGGTTTTGTAAGCTTTTTGCAAAGAAGAAATACTGGGAATTTCCCCCGGCGTTGGCGATTCTTTTTCTTCAATTTTTGGCGCTTCTGGAATCGGATCGTATGTGGATTGATTCAGGGCAAATTGCGGCGCGATCGCCCCTAACTTCCGCATAACGCTATCCTTGGTGATTTGCGGTTTTTCGTTGAAGGAAGACGGCAGATATGGTGTGTCAACGCCCTGGTTTTTGGCTTTGAGCGCATCGTCGGCTATGCGATCGCACTTTCGCAAAAATCCCTCCCACAAATCTTTGCCCAACACAGGGTTTCTCAAATCAGCACGGGCTTTAGAGACTGCTGCTTCTAGCGGTTCGCCTTTGTGCACGTAATACTGAATTCGCTCTTCTTCAAAAGCAGGATAAGGCACTTCCGGTTCGATTTCCCAATCTCGCTTAACTTTCTGACTTTCTCCTAAAGGAATTCCGGCGATAAATTCCTCCCAAAAAGTCGAGGTTAAGCCTTTTGTCATGCTGTCAATAATTTTAAATGCCCATCCAGAAGGATTGCCAAATCCTAAGCTGCGTTCTTGAGCATATGCTTCTAAAGCTCGCTGAAAGTTGTGCAGTTGTTCTTGAGAATTCCAAGGGCCGCTAAATCGGTAATTCGGGGTGACAGCAACGGCTATTTGCTGGCGAGGTTGCCCGAAATATTTGTCGGTTTTAACTGCCTGATTTGGGGGTGATGTTTCGCAGAAGATTTCTACAGGGGGAGTGTGAGTTTCGTGGCTTATCTGTGTTATGATATCTGGCGGATTCGGTGTCCAAAAGTTATTGAATTTTTCCTCTAAAGCGTCAATGTCCGCCCAGAGTTGTATGGTGTCCGTGTTGGGATTTGTTAATTTTTCTTTCAGGAGCGATCGCACTTTTAGCAGGCGTCTCGCGAGTTCTTGTTCTTCGTGATTCAAACCAGTGGCTTTTTCTATTTCGCTGCTGTTAGTTTTCACCCATTCGCCGGAGTTGGACTGTTGTGATTGCCATTGCAATAATTGGCAAAGAAAAATGCTGGCCGCGACTCCGCCGGTAATTGTGGCGAGTTTGGGATAGTAGATGGCGGGATTTCCTAGATTTCCTAAAAATATTCCTATTTTCATTTTGTATATTCCTAAGTCTCGTAATAGTAGGGTGCGCCGAAGAGCATCTTACCTCGACTAAACTAGCATTGAGAAACTTAAGATTTTCTTTAAGCTTCTGTCTATTCCCGACTGAATGGAGTTCCTAGAGTAAAAACGGGGATCGCTTATTCGATCGCCTGATTGACATGGCTGAGTTAAACGTAATAATAAATTATTTACTGTATCCTCCCAAAATGAATCCAGAACGCCAAGAGGCTTATTTGAACTTAATCGAGCGAGTGCTTACGTGTCCCAACGGTCAAGAACCAGAGGTTTTGAGTTCGTATTCCGATTTAATTGATGCGGGATTTGTGCAAATGCTCATCCAGATATCGGCTTCAATGGCCCGCGAAGGTGACGAAGATACTGCCAATTTTTTAGTGCAACTTGCTCGTTTGCTGGGGAAATCTTTGGGTTTGTCGCCGGATTTGAGGTCGGCTGGGTACAGTAGTGCAAAGGGGTAGAGAAGAGTAAGAGTTGCGATCGCCTCGGTATATCCTGTTTTATAGCAAATCCGCGCTAAAAATTTCTAACAGGGGGCGATTGAAATCGCTCAAGAGTCCAACTTTCGTCCAAGCGCTGGCGCGCAGCCACGCGCCTTCGCGGACTGACAATAAAGGAGATTTTTTAACCCAGATTTAGTAGGATGTTTTATAAAATGGCGGCGAGCTTAACTGTATCGATGGCTTCACAGTTTATATTCAAGAGGCTCGCAAAAATTATCCACCCCCGTTTTAAATACATAAATAATCACCGATGTCACCAAAATCTCCGGACAAATTTTTGCGGCAACTAAATCTCTAAAAGCTGCATTCAATTGTCCGTTTGTCAACTCTTCTTTAACCTCGGATTTGCAGATAGCAACGCGGCATCTTTTAGCTAATCCATCTAACCAATTTTCTGAGATATTCGGTTCTTGTCCTGCTTGAATGGCTAGAGATATCGCTGCATCTTCGATGTTACCTTCGCAATCTTCGATTGCGTCTAGGGCTTTTAGGGCTTCGGGATATTCGGCTAATTGCGAGCGAAATTGGGCAATTTGTTGGGAGGTAATAATCACCATATTATTTTCCTGTGTACTCTGGTAGCGGGATTAGTTTAGCAATTAAAGTGGATATTATAGCATTTTTTTGAGTGAGGGTGGAATTGGGCGATCGCACTTAATGACATTTTTCACTAATTTTTTGGACTTCGTAATAGTTCGCCAGGGGTTTAAACCTGTGTCAAAGCTTAAGAGATATTGCATATAAATGATGTTAAATGCAATCGATATCTGGCTTTTTGACCCTAGTCCGCCTGGGGTTTAAACCCATTTCAAAGCTTAACTGTTTTTGCAGAGGACTGATGTTAAATTAGATTATTTTCGTCATTCATTGACAAAAAGCAGCGCTAAAATAGGTTTGCAGAACTCATATTTCTAGGGAGTTGGGAAAAATGACAACCGTTACTTTAAACTTAGATACTGTTGAACTAACAGACGAACAGTTTTACCGTTTATGCCAGATGAATCGAGATTGGCAATTTGAACGGACTGCTAAAGGAGAAATTATCATTATGTCACCAGTAGGCGGAGTCAGTGGCAATCTAGAAGCCGATTTAATTACAGATTTGGGCTTGTGGAACCGTCAAACGCAGCTAGGGAGAGTGTTTAGTTCTTCCACAATTTTTCGGTTGCCTAATAATGGCGATCGATCTCCAGACGCGGCTTGGGTTAGCTTAGAAAGATGGTCTGCTTTAACAACAGAAGAACAAGAGAAATTTCCGCCAATCTGTCCTGATTTTGCCATAGAATTGCGATCGCGCACAGACCCGCTGCGGCCGCTTCAGGAGAAAATGCAAGAATATCTCAATAGCGGTTTGCGTTTGGGTTGGTTGATTAATCCTCAAGACCAAAAAGTAGAAATTTATCGCCCTTCTCGCGAAATAGAGATTGTACAATTTCCTGTGACTTTATCGGGAGAAGATGTCTTGCCCGGATTTGTTCTTAATTTGCCGATGATTTGATATTGTATCAAATTTTTCCTGTTTCCAACTGTATTTTCTTCGGACAAATATCATCATCGTACCAACCAGTCAAAGCCACCGCCAAAGCATCCGCCGCATCGTCGGGTTTCGGAATGTAACCCAACTCCAACTCGCGCGCCACGGCATCTTGCACTTCAGATTTATCCGCATTACCGCGACCGGTCAAAGCTTGCTTAATTTGAGCCGGTGTAAACTCGAACAGCGGCACTCCACACTGCGCCAATACTAGGGTCAAAACGCCCCGCGCTTGCGCTACAAGTATGGTATTTCCCATCTTGTAAAAGAACAGTTTTTCGGCAATTGCTATATCCGGTTTAATCTGTTCAATTACCTCGTGCAAATCGTCGTAAATTGTTTTCAACCGCTGTCCCATTTCCTGTTTTGGCGTTGTTTGTATGACGCCGCAATCAATCATGGAAACGCTGTTTTTATCTTGTTCGCCAGGGACAATTTGACAGGAAATTGCCCCGTAGCCAAGATTTGCTAAGCCCGGATCTAATCCTAAAATTCGTTTTTCCATTGCCAGAATTAGTAATTGGGAATGGGAATAAGGTATGAAAATTTGGGGAATGCTTCATCACCACCAATTACCCATTACCAATTACCAATTACCCATTACCCCTCAGTTGTTTCTAGGCCGAATACCCGATCGAACACTTTAGTCACTTTATAGCCCGAATCTATTGATTCTAGCGGGTCTTTCCGCAACCTGTGCCGCAAACACAGAGTCATCACCCGGCGAATATCGTCCACAGTCACCTCGGTGCGACATTCCAAAGCCGTGAAAGCTTTCGCAGCCCGATTCGTCACCAAATCGCCCCGCAGCCCGTCTACGTCCAATTCCGCGCAAACTTGGGAGATTTTTACCCGCAAATCTCGATCGATAGTTACCGATTTCAACCTTTCCTGAGCTTCCACCAACTTCTGCTGCATATCATCTTGTTCGTGCTGATATTTCGCGAGAAACTCCGGCGGATTTTGGTCAAAACTCGATCGCTGTTCGACAATTTCCACTCTTAAATTCGGGTCTTTTACAGTCCGAATTTCTGCGTGCATCCCAAATCTATCGAGCAACTGCGGCCGCAATTCTCCTTCTTCTGGATTCCCGGAACCGATTAAAATAAACTTAGCCGGGTGGCGGATCGAAATGCCTTCTCTTTCAACAGTATTCCAACCGCTGGCGGCCGAGTCGAGCAAAACATCGACTAAATGATCGTCGAGCAAATTGACTTCATCAACGTACAGAATGCCGCGGTTAGCTTTAGCTAAAAGCCCGGGTTCAAAAGCTTTAACACCTTCCGACAAAGCTTTCTCGATGTCGATCGTACCGCAAACTCGGTCTTCGGTAGCGCCCAAAGGTAAATCTACCATTTGGACTTTTTTGCGGGCGATTTTAATCTCAGTTTGAGATAAAGTGCGATCGCGCACCTCATCACTCATCAAATCTGGATCGCTGGGATGACTGTTGAAAGGATCGTCAGCCACCACCTCAATTTCCGGCAGCAAATCAGTGAGGGCGCGGATTGTGGTAGATTTACCAGTACCTCGATCGCCCATAATCATCACCCCGCCAATTTTGGGATCGATGACATTCAACAGCAGCGCCAGTTTCATCTCCTCCTGGCCAACAATCGCAGTGAAGGGAAAAACAGCGCGGCGCGCTGGGGTAGCGGTAACGGTTGGTAGAGCGCCCGCATTTAGGGTATTGCTGACTTCGGCAGTAGGACTCACAGGATAACTCAAAATATAATAATTGCTTGTTTATTGTGACATACAAGCGGACAACAGTCGATCTGCAGCCTTGAAATCCAAGTACAGAGTTTCTCTGATTCCTCTCAAAACGTCGCCAAAAACAGACTATTTCTGAGACACAGAACGCGCAAACTCTAAAATTTGTTGCTGACGTTCATCAGACAAACGTTCAACCATCGCAGCTAATAGCTCAGATACAGACAACCAACGCCTTTCTTTCGACTTCCAAACAACTAAAAACTGCTCGGTAGACAGAGTACACAAAGCTATCGTTTCGCCAGAGCTATCGCTAAATTCTACCTCGTAATTTTCATCATCATAACAATCTACAATTGCCCCTCTAACATTCTGGTGCAAATTATATTCAGGCAATGTTACTAACAATTCGACTACATCAAATAATTCTGGCACGATCGTGCTTACCTCCGAACGAATAGCGTTACCAGTCTCGCCCCATTACTACCCGGTTCTACGATCCAACCTGTACGGACAATCCCCTGCTGTCCCTGTGCGCCCACAATTTCCAAGTCTACAGTATAGCGCTGTCCGTGTTTGTCATTTAGTCCTAAAACTGCTTCAGAATCAAGAGTTTTAGCTGAAATCTGTGCTAACAGCAATTCATAGTTTTCTTGGCTAAATCCTAAACGACGCTGAAATATTACAGCTTTATCGCTACCGACTGGATTATCTAAATTAAGAGCATACTCTGTTAATTTTCGAGGATCGATAACGAGATGGCTGACAAATTCTTTCAGCTTCATGTTTGTTTACATAACACTAATTTTAGCATCCAACAGATTAAAGAGCTGTTTTGGGAACCCGATCGACTTTCAATTTTAGCTCTAACGTACAATAACTAATAACTAATAACCCACAACTACCACTGCGGCTCGGAAGCCATCAAAGCAGTCGCAGCCTCGCTCGGTAACGGCTTAGCAAAAAAATAACCCTGACCGTATTCGCAGCCGATCGACCTCAACCTAGCTAATTGTGCCGCCGTCTCCACACCCTCAGCAATCACATCCATACCCAAAGCATGAGCCAGCGCCACAATCGTCCGCACGATCGCCACATTCTCCCCCTCACTTTCGATCTCCATCCGCCCCACAAACGACTTATCAACCTTCAAAGTATCCGTAGGAAACCGACTCAAATAACTCAACGACGAATAACCCGTGCCAAAATCATCAATTCCCAAATTCACATTTAACGCTTTCATCTGCTTCAAAACCCCGATCGCCGACTCCACATCCTCCATCACCACACTCTCAGTAATCTCCAACTTCAAACTCTCGGCACTCAAACCAGTTCTTTGCAAAATCATCTGAATGCGATCGACCAAATCTGGTTGAGCAAACTGCTTCCCAGATAAATTTACACTCATAATCAAAGGTCGAGCGAAATCAAACATTTCCTCCCACAGCCGCAACTGCCGGCAAGCCTCCTCCAGCACCCACTCGCCCAGCGGCACAATTGCCCCCGTTTCCTCAGCCACCGGAATAAACTTTATCGGCGAAATCAAACCGCGCAGCGGGTGTTGCCAGCGTACCAAAGCCTCAAACCCAATAATCCTCCCGCTTGCCAAAGATACAAACGGCTGGTAGTGCAGCAAAAACTCCCCACGCTTTACGGCCATCCGCAAATCAGTCTCCAACTGCAACCTCTCCACCGCCAAAGCGTGCATCGAAGCATTAAACACCTGATACCTTCCCGTTCCCAAAGCCTTTGCCCGGTACATCGCCGTGTGGGCATCCCGTAACAAGTGTTCCGGCTGTTCCCTGACAGTAGCAGCGGGTTCGCCCCCGATGGCAATCCCGATGCTTGCCGTCACAAATACCTCCTGCCCCTTCAACTCAAAAGGCACAATTAAAGCTTGGTGAATGCGATCGGCCAAATCCACCGCACTGCCAACATCAACATTCCTCACCAAAATCGCAAAATCGTCACCCCCCACCCGCGCCACAGTATCCGCGCGACCAATACTTGCCCTCAACCGCTGCACCACCGACATCAGCAGTTCGTCCCCCGCCAAATGACCCAAAGAATCATTAATCACCTTAAACCTGTCTAAATCCAAAAACAGCACCGCAAACAGATAGCTGCGGCGGCCCCTAGTATTGGCGATCGCCCGCCCCAGACAATCCACGAACAAATCCCGGTTGGGCAAACCCGTCAGAGAATCGTGAAAAGCATCGTAAAGCTTCCTGTAAGCGCTGACGCCACCACCCGTCAACACCAAACCTAAAGCCGGCGACACCAGCGGCACCCACCCACCCCCAGTAAAAATCCCAAAACTAATTCCCAACAGACCCATCAACGCCACACCCCCAACTAATCCCGCCCTCGCAGGGTGCTGAATCCGCCAAGCCACAAACCCGCCAACCATCGCCCAAGCACTGTTCCACAAAATTTCCGCCCATTCTGGCCACACCCAAAACAGCGATCGCCCATCCAAAACCGCACTCAATATTTGGCTGAGCATTTGCGCGTGCACCAGCACCCCCGGCATTTTCGGACTTTGCTTTTTAACCGGGCTGTAGGGCGTCAAAAACAAATCTCTGGTACTCGGTGCCGTCGTCCCGATCAACACAATCTTGTCCGTTATCCAACTCGGGTCAACTTCTCCGTTCAACACCTGCCTGATACTGACTTGTCGCGCCACCTGCTTGCAAGAACGGTATTTGAGCAGAATTTGGTAGCCTCTGGCGTCAATATTTGCATAGCCACCGCTGTCAGAAGTTAAAGGCACAAATTCTGCTTTGCCCCAGTTGATTTGCTTGGGATTAATAGGGCTATTTTTTGGCAGCAGTCTGTCTTTGAGATACAACAAAGCCACTTGCATAGAAAACGAGACAGCAGTATTCTTCTCTGCTTGGGAGACGAAAAGTAAATTGCGGCGCACAACGCCGTCAGCATCGAGCACGAAGTCGTTAAAACCAACCCGATTGGGCGGTATCCCCGGAGGTGCCGGCACTCCTGGACTTTCTGAATCGCTCAATTTGGCGATCGCCACCACATTCGCTGCTTTCAGCCCGGCCAGCAATTCTTGGTGTCCCGGTGGTTGAGGCAAATCCCGGTACAAATCCAAACCGATGACTTTTGGCTGATACTTTTGCAGTTTTGTCAAGGTTTGAGCGATCGCCTTGTCGGAAATCGGAAATCTCCCCAAAGCTTGAATATCGGCCTCAGAAATTGCCACTACCAGCAGGCGCGGATCGGGGCCGGAATCTGGCTGCAAGCGCACTAACGAGTCAAAACTCGCCAATTCCAAGCTCTGCAGGCCTCCCAACTGCCGAACTCCTATATTTAGCAGCATTACAGTCGCGCCCGCAAGCATTGCAGGCAAAATCCTGACCCGTCGGTTTTGAGAACTCAGGTCGAAGCCAGTTGCGACAGACATTACAGAGCGAAGATTCCGAGAGAAGTTGGCAATCACAGAAAAAATATGTCGGTGCAAATTAGCTTTGCACAAGTCTGTTCTTACAGAATTGGGCTTAATATGAGATTGAATATAATTTTTTCAGAACTTGTGCCGCAACCGAGTTTCTTTAAGCTAATAACTCGATTTGGCAAAGTATTTCTCGGATGGGAACCGGGTTTGTGAAGATTGGCCGACAAATTCTGTCTTTAATTCCTTGTTTCCCCAAATTCCCACAAGCGTTAAAATTTAGTCGATCGAACTTTCAGGATATTTTTGAGATTATGGCGAATCAACTTCCGATTCCGGTGATTGTTAACGGTGCTGCAGGCAAGATGGGCCGCGAAGTAATTAAGGCGATCGCCCATGCGAGTGACATGACCTTATTTGGGGCTGTAGACCGCTCTCCTGAGTGCCTCAACGCCGATGCCGGGGAATTAGCCGGATGCGGCCCGTTAGAAGTTCCCATCACTGACGACTTGCAAGGAATGCTGGTATTAGCAGCTCAGGAAAAGCAGTTAGGCGTGATGGTAGATTTTACGCACCCGAAGTCTGTTTATGAAAACGTGCGATCGGCCATAGCTTACGGCATTCGCCCAGTAGTCGGCACTACCGGATTGAGCAGCAAGCAAATTGAAAACTTAGCTGAATTCGCTGATAAAGCCAGCACTGGCTGTTTGATTATACCCAATTTCTCGATCGGCATGGTTTTGCTCCAACAAGCCGCCGTCACGGCATCTCAGTATTTTGAACACGTAGAAATTATCGAGCTGCACCACAATCAAAAAGCCGACGCTCCCAGCGGCACGGCGATTCAAACTGCCCAAATGTTAGCAGAAATGGGAAAAACTTTCAATCCGCCAGAAGTTGAGGAAACCGAAAAATTAGCCGGAGCTCGGGGTTCAGTCGCCGATGAAGGGATTCGCATTCACAGCATCCGTTTACCCGGTTTAATTGCCCACCAAGAGGTAATTTTTGGCGGGGCCGGTCAAGTTTATACTTTACGACACGATACGAGCGATCGAGCTTGTTATATGCCAGGAGTGTTGCTGTCTATACGCAAAGTCCTTGAACTGCGATCGCTCGTTTACGGCTTAGAAAAGATATTGTAGGTAATTGGTAATTGGTAATTGGTAATTGGTAATTGGTAATTTGTTACTACGGCCAACTGCCAACTGCCAACTGCCCACTGCTAACTGCCAACTGCCAACTGCTAACTGCCAACTGACTAATTATGCTAATTCCCTTAACCCGCGAAACCTTTAAAGAACTAATTCCCGCCGTCGCCACGGGAGCGCAATACAAATATATCTGGGGCAAACCGCCAGATTTTTTGAGGCGAATGTTAATCTCTGCCGTCACCGTAGTTTTCGTCCTGGTAGTCTACAACTTCGTCGGTTCCGATGTCGGACCGCTAGTTTTAATCACCGGATTGATAGCTGGTTTGTACTGGCTGTGGGGGCCTATTTTGTGGGCGAGTTTGCGGAATGCAGAATGCCGCAAATATCAATACTGCGGTTTTTGGCAAGGACGAGTTTTGGATATTTACATCACAGATGAAGTCACAAGTCAAGAAGAAACTGTCAATCAAAAAGGACAACTCGTAATTGTTGACAACCTAGAACCGCGAATTAATTTAGAAGTTGGCGACAAAACCGGATTTACCACTACACTTCGAGCTCCCTTGCGGAAAGATCACCAAGGAATTGCCCCCGGCCAAGCTGCTTTAATGTTAATCATGTCAAATCAAGAAGATTTGGGCCGGATTGCCAAAGTTTCAGATATTTACATTCCCAGCCGCGACGTGTGGGTGAGTGACTATCCTTATTTACGCAGAGATTTGTTTGTCGAGATGAGTCAACAGATTAAAAAAGGCAGGAAAAAAGACCGCGATCGCACTAATCAAAGCAGAGATGTAAAAAGGCGATCGCCCGCTGATTATTAAATTATTAATAAAGCAGAGTCCCTAATCCACGTTAAAGATTGTACTCGGCGGTTGAAACCGCCCAGTCTAATAAAGAAGTTTTCAACGCGAATTTGGTATTAATTTCTGCTCGAAGGTCGAGTTTTCGGACGCCAGAAAAATTCAGACAGCTTCATTTTTGGTTGACCTAGCCGTTTGCGCCACCCTTCCATATAAGTGTAAAATACCGGAGTAAGATACAGCGTTAAAACTTGCGAAAATAGCAATCCACCGACGATCGCAATTCCCAACGGACGGCGCGATTCCGAACCGCTACCAACTCCCAGGGCGATCGGCAAAGTTCCAATTAAAGCCGCCATCGTCGTCATCATAATCGGACGGAAGCGGACGATGCAGGCTTCGTAAATGGCATCGAACGCGCTTCTGCCTTCTTTGCGCTGTTTCTCGATCGCAAAATCTACCAGCATAATACCGTTTTTCTTGACAATTCCCACCAGCAGAATAATCCCGATAAACGAATAGAGATTGAGTTCAACCTGAAAGATTACCAGCGTTAACAGTGCACCAAATCCGGCTGACGGCAAACCTGACAAAATTGTCAGCGGGTGAATGAAATCCTCGTACAAAATGCCGAGAATTAAATAAATCACCACAATAGAAACCAGCAACAACCAACCTAAATCGTTAAAAGATTGGTTGAATACTTGTGCTGCACCTTGGAAACTTGTTGTCACTGACGGCGGCAAAACATCCTTTGCAACTTTCTCGATAGCTGCGGTTGCTTGATTCAGTGATGTGCCTGGAAGAGTGTCAAAGGAGATTGTGGCAGAGGGCAATCCGGTTAGGTGATTGACGGTTAGCGGGCCGACTGTTTGGGTGACATTTGCGATCGCACTTAGCGATATCATTTGTCCGGTGTTCGATCGCACGTAAAGCATCGACAAAGCACTCGGATCGCGCTGATACTCAGGCTTGAGCTCTAACACAACCGTAAATTGATTGTTCGGGGTATAAATCGTCGAAACCTGTCCTGAACCGTAAGCTGCGCTGAGGGTTTTTTGCACTTGTTGAGCACTAACGCCGACGGTTGCGGCTTTGTCGCGATCGACTTTAACTTGAAGTTGAGGCGTGCTCAGTTGCAAATCGCTATCCACACCGCGCAATCCCGGTAGCGTTTTGACTTTAGCTAACAATTCCGGCACCGCTTGACGCAGCGCTTGCAAGTCTAAACTTTGCACCGTAAACTGATATTGTGAATTTGTTTGTTGACCGCCGATCGGAATCGCAGCAGGAGAGCGTAAAAAAGCTTGAATGCCGGGAATTCCGCGCAATTTAGGAGTCAGTTGTTGGATGATTTCGTCGGCACTGAGGCGGCGCTGCGATCGCGGTTTGAGCCTAATGGTAATGCGTCCGTTGTTAGCCGAGGCGTTCGGGCCGCTCGCACCTACGGTTGAGTTCAACGCTGCGATGTTGGGATTTTTCCGAATGATATCAACGATTTGTTGTTGGTGAAGCAGCATATCTTCAAAGGAAATATCTTGCGCTCCTTTTGTGTTAGCCATCAGTTGTCCGGTGTCTTCAGTCGGAATAAAGCCTTTCGGAACCAAAACGAATAGATAAGCCGTCAATACCAGCAGAATTACAGAACCAATCAGCGTCACAAAACGGTATTTTAAAACAGGTTTTAGCGTCCATTCATATCCTTGCAGCAACAGCTCGAATCCCCGCTCTGAAAGGTGGTAGAAGCGGTTTTGTTGCTGTTGGTGGGACGATTTGAGAAATCGACTGCACAACATCGGCGTGAGGCTCAGAGAAACAAATCCCGATACCAAAATTGCCACAGAAATAGTCACAGCAAATTCGTGAAATAACCGACCGATTAACCCGCCCATAAACATGATGGGAATAAATACGGCGACCAATGAAAGCGTCATTGAAATAATGGTAAAACCAATTTCTTTCGACCCTTTTAATGCTGCTTCTAGCGGTGCTTCTCCCATTTCTTGGTGGCGAACAATATTTTCGAGAACCACGATCGCATCATCCACCACAAACCCCACTGAAAGCGTCAGCGCCATCAGAGACAGGTTATCTAACGAGTATCCCAACTGATACATCACCGCAAACGTACCGATAATCGCCACAGGCAAAGCTAAACTCGGAATTAGCGTCGCTGTGAGGTTCCGCAAAAATAGAAAAATTACTAAGACAACCAGACACACCGATAAAACTAAGGAGAACTTCACATCATCTACAGAAGCCCGAATTGATTGAGAGCGATCGTACATAATTCCCATTTCGATCGATTGGGGAATTTGTTGTTTGAGTGCGGGTAACATTTGCACGATCGCATCGACGATTTCGACAGTATTTCCATCGGGTTGAGGCTGCACCGCCAGCAAGATGGCAGGTTGATTTGTAACATTTTTATCGGTGTACAAATTCAATACTTTGTTATTCTGCACGCCGTCAATCACGTTTCCTAAATCTTGCAGCCTCACTGCTGCGCCATTTTTGTAAGCAACGATCAGCGATCGATATTCTGCTGCCTTATTTAATTGACCGTTTACCTGAATTAAATAGCTTTTGTTATCGCCAGAAAGGCTTCCGGTTGGCAAGTTGACATTTCCTTGCGTAACTGCGGTTCTAACTTGATCTAATCCGATTCCCCTGGCGGTCAATTCTCGCGGATCGAGTTGAATCCGCACTGCATATTGTTTCTGCCCGTAAACCTGCACTTGCGCCACACCGTCGATCGCTGAGATGGGTTGTGCGATCGTCACTTCTGCGGCTTCATCCACTTCTGCAATTGGCAGGGTTTTTGAGTACAAATAAAGGTATAGAACCGGCGCAACTGAAGGGTTAACTTTGCGGTAGGTAGGCGGTTTGGGCATTCCCGATGGCAATGAACCTGCGGCGGCGGCGATCGCAGCTTGTACGTCTTTAGCAGCAGAATTCACACTGCGGCTGAAGTCGAATTGTAGGGAAATGTTCGCGCTACCGGTGGAACTGGTGGAGTTAAACGAATTGAGGCCAGCTATTTCAGTGAACTGTCTTTCTAGCGGCGCGGCAACTGAGGATGACATTGTTTCGGGAGTTGCACCGGGTAAGCTAGCAGAGACACTTACAAAGGGATATTCTACGTGAGGCAAGGCGCTAATTGGTAGCAGAAAATAACTCATCAAACCGAAGATTAGGATGCCGATTGTGACCAGTGCGGTCATTACGGGGCGGCGGATAAAAATTTCTGAAAGGTTCATAATTATGAATGAAGAAGGAAGAGGGAAGAAGTTGTAGGGTGTGTCGCCCTAGAAAATACTTAACCAAATATCGATAACCTTATGGCGACGCACCTTATACCAGGTTTACTATCCTAAAAATATCTTCGTTTATCTGTGTTTATCTGCTTGACATCTGCGGTTTATGTATCAATCAAAGACTTATGCAATCTTGTCTCTTTAGTTGGGGATCGATCGCAGGCGACGTACCCTACGATTACTCACGATGAGACAGGTGCGTCGCCCGATCGATTGTCGATATTTAGTTGGGGATTTATCGCAGGCGACGCACCCTACGAATATTTTATAAAGGTTATTTTACCATCCTCATTTAAATGAAAAAACTTGCCGAAAATTCACCTCATTGAGCTTTTTCCGCCACGATTCCATGTAGATGTAAAATACGGGCGTGAGATACAGTGTCAAAACTTGTGAAAACAAAAGTCCGCCGACAACGGCAATTCCTAACGGGCGGCGAGATTCCGAACCCGCACCAACTCCTAGGGCGATCGGCAATGTTCCCATTAAAGCTGCCATCGTAGTCATCATAATCGGTCGGAAGCGCACTAAACACGCTTGATAGATTGCTTCCGCTGGTTTTTTGCCGTCGTTGCGCTGGGTTTCGATCGCAAAATCCACCATCATAATGCCGTTTTTCTTAACAATCCCTACCAGCAAGATGATGCCGATGAATGAATAAACGTTGAGCTCAACGCCAAACAACATCAGCGTTAATAATGCGCCAAATCCCGCCGAAGGCAATCCCGACAGAATTGTAATCGGATGGATGAAATCTTCGTACAAAATACCGAGAATTAAATAGATTACCAAAATTGCCACTGCCAACAGAAACCCTAAACTCGGCAGCGAACTTTGAAATACTTGGCTCGCGCCCTTATAATTGGTAGAAATGCTGTCAGGAATTACCGATTTCACGATTTTGTCGATCGCACTATTTGCCGATCCCAGCGCCACCCCAGGAGCGAGGTTGTAGGAAATTGTCGCAGCATTCATCCGCCCGACGTGGTTGACAATTAACGGTGCAATTCCCGGAGAGATTTTGGCAAACGTTGCTAGCGGTACTTGTGTTTGACCGCCAGAAGCATCACTCGAATTACTGCCCGCTGTAGCGATGTAAAGCTGCATCAAAGCATTGGGATCTTTTTGATACTTTGGTTCTAGTTCCAAAATAACTTGATACTCGTTGCTCGCACCGTAAATCGTGGAAACTTGGTAAGCGCCATAGGCATTTCTCAGGGTATTTTCAATTTGACTGGCAGTAATTCCTAATGCTGAGGCTTTGTCGCGATCGATATCAACTTTGATTTGAGAAGTCATCTGCAAATCGCTGTTAACATCCTGAATTTCTGGCATTGCTTTCATTTTCTCAACCAGTTGCGGAACGTACTTCCGCAGCGGAATTACATCAGAACTTTGCAGCGCGAGTTGATACAATCCAGTGCTTTGTTGAGTGCCTAGCGGGATTGCCGGAGGATTTTGCAAGAAGACTTGAATGCCGGGAATCTCTGCTAGTTGCGATCGCAAATTCTGCACAATTTCATCGGCTCCCATCTGCCGCTGCGATCGCGGTTTCAGCCGAATAAACAAGCTTCCCGAATTTCCGGCAACTGCCGCCCCGCCGCCATTTGCGCTCGCTCCTGCCCCGATATTCGAGTTGACTGCTTCCACATTCGGATCTTCCCGAATCGCGCTAACAACGGCTTGCTGGTGGCGAACTAATTCATCAAAAGAGGCATCTTGTGCAGCTTGAGTAATGCCCGTGATTTGTCCGGTATCTTGACTGGGAATAAAGCCTTTGGGAACCACCACGAACAGTCCAACTGTGACAAACACCATTGCGAATGACAAAATCATCGTGGTGCGGTGATATTTTAAAACTTTCTTGAGGCTCCAATCGTATAAACTTAAAAAGCGATCGAATACATACTCTGAAGCTCGATAAAGCCGGCTTTGATTGGCGTGATTTACCGGACGTAAAAAACGGCTGCACAACATGGGTGTCAGGCTCAAAGACACAAAGCCTGAAACCAAAATTGAAACTGCAATCGTCACTGCAAATTCATGAAACAAGCGCCCCAACAACTCGCTCATAAATAACATCGGAATAAACACTGCCACCAAGGAAAGCGTCATCGATAAAATCGTAAAGCCGATTTCCCTAGATCCGTTTAGCGCCGCTTCTCGCGGGCTTTCTCCTTCTTCTATGTGGCGGACGATGTTTTCGAGCATGACGATCGCATCATCGACTACAAAGCCGACGGATAGCGTCAGCGCCATCATCGACAAGTTATCTAGCGAGTAGTTGAATAAGTGCATCACCCCAAAGGTTGCGATCAGCGAAACTGGTAGCGCTAAACTGGGAATGACTGTTGCAGACAGATTGCGTAAAAATAAGAAGATTACTAAGATAACTAGGGCGATCGTCAAAACGAGGGTAAACCGAACGTCGTCAACGGAATCGCGAATTGATTGAGACGCATCGTACATCACCCCAAGATCGATCGAACTCGGAATCTGAGTTTTTAAGTTGGGCAGTAATTTTTGAATCGTCTCTACAACTTCTACAGTATTTGTGCCCGGCTGTCTTTGAATCGTGAGGATAATTGCGCGATCGTTGTTATACCAACTAGCAAGTTGAGTATTTTCTACGCTGTCAACCACTCGCCCTAATTGTTCGAGATAAATAGGCTGTCCATTTTTATACGTCACAATTAAACGGCGGAAGGCTGCTGCATCCTGAAGCTGTCCGTTGGTTTGCACAGTAAAGTTTTTATGGCTACCGGAAAGGCTTCCTGTGGGTAAGTTGACGTTTCCTTGTTCGATCGCAGTTTGCACTTGATCGATGCCAATTTGCCGCGTCGCTAACTGCTGCGGATCGAGTTGAACTCTAGCAGCATATTTTTGAGAACCGTAAATCTGCACTTGCGCCACACCGGCGATTGTCGAAAGCTTTTGCGCTAGATAGGTTTGTGCGTATTTATCAACCTCAGAAAGCGGAAGCGTTGGTGAAGTGAGATAAAGGTAAAGAATCGGCCCGTCGGCGGGATTGACTTTGCTGTAGGTAGGCGGATTTGGCAAATCGTTGGGCATTTGGCCCGAGGCCGAGGAAATAGCCGATTCCACATCTTGCGCCGCATCGTCAATACTGTGGCTGAGATTGAACTGAAGCGTAATTTGAGTTTTGCCGCTGGTACTCGTTGAGGTTAGCGTATCGAGTCCAGCAATGCTGGAAAATTGCTTTTCTAGCGGGCGCGCTACCGATGCAGCCATCGTTTCCGGGCTAGCGCCGGGCCGGGAAGCGCTGACTTGAATCGTGGGATAATCGACGTTTGGCAAATCGCTAATCGGCAGTAAGCGATAACTCATCCAACCAAAAATCAGAATTGCCGCCATCACCAAGGTGGTCATAATTGGACGGCGAATAAACGGTTCTGAGAGATTCATTAGTTATATCAATTCCGGTTTTACCGGAATGACTGTTGACTGTTGACTGTTGACTGTTGACTGTCAGTCGCAAAACTGAATGATGGTTGACTATTTAACCTTCGACTTCGCGATCTGGCAATAACGAAACGAAGTGAAGCAATTGCAGGGGTTTGAGATTACTTTTGTCTGCCAAATAACTTTCTATAATCCAAATATAAAATCGCTCGCCCTAGGGATTCTTGCGCGATTTCCATGACTTATTTCCCGATGAATTAGAGTCGCCGCCAGATTTGACACCTGTTTCTTTGGCTCCAGATGTGTCTGAATTATTATTGCCTTTAGTGGTATCTGAATTATCTTTAGCATCTGCTTCGGTTTTAATGCGAATCTTGCTACCATCAACCAGATTTGCTTGTCCGTCGGTGACAACCTCATCACCCGCATCCAGACCTTTTTGGATGACAGTTAAGCCGTTGATTGTATTGCTGACAACTACAGGCACATTGTCCACTGTATCGTCTTCTTGGGCGACAAATACGAATTGTCCGTTCGGCCCTGTCTGTACTGCTTGTGAGGGAACAACAATCGCATTTGGTTGTTGACTTAATGTGAGAGTTGTGTTAACAAATTGACCGGGGAATAGTTTCCCATCTGCGTTATTAAAGTCGCCAATCAGTTGAATTGAGCCAGTGGCATTGTCAACCGTATTGTTCACAAATGACAAGGTTCCCGATATCGGACGATTGTTTCCAGCAAAGGTGACATCAACTTTAAGTTTGCCGTTATCCGCGTATTTTTGGATTTGTGGCAGGTTCGATTCAGGAACGGAAAAGGCAACTTGAATTGGATTAATTGTGGAGATTGTCACCAAGGGTTTGTCGGTGCTTGCTTGCACCACATTGCCGACTGTCACCAGAATATTTCCGGCACGCCCGTCGATCGGCGCATAGACCTTGGTATAGGATGATTGCACCTGAGCATTTTTCAAGGCACCGCCGTCTGCACTCAACCCTGCTTGAGAACCCTCGATCGCAGCCCGATCGCCCTCCACGACAGCCCGAGCGTTCTCAATCCCCACGAGATCGCTTTTCACCGCCGTCTGAGCATTCTCAATCCCCACGAGATCGCTTTTCACCGCCGTCTCAGCATTGGCGATCGCCACTTCATCACCTCTGACGACTGCCTCAGCATTGGCGATCCCGATGCGATCGCTCTTCACCGCCGTCTCAGCATTGGCGATCGCTTGCTTGTCCAGATCGACCGTTGCCGCAGCGGCTCGGCTGCTGGTAGCGTATTGTTGGGCTTGATCTTGACTGATTACTCCTTGTTTGTAAAGCTCTGCATACCGCTGACTTTGGGCTGCAGCATATTGTGCTTGAGCTTGATCTTTGGCCAAGGTGGCGATCGCTTGCTTAACTGCTCCTTGGTCTTTTTCCAGGGTCATTCTGGCTTGTTCGACGACTCCTTTGTCTTTAGCAAGAGTCATTCTGGCTTGCTGGACAATTCCTTGGTCTTTTTCCAGGGTCGCTTTGGCTTGCTCGACAATTCCTCGGTCTTTGTCAAGGGTTGCTCTGGCTTGTTCGACAACTCCTTGATCTTTAGAAAGGTTGGCTGTGGCTTGTTGCACCTGTGCTTGGCTTTTTGCTACGATTCCTTGAGCTTGCTGGATCGAGGCAGTTTGAGAGCGATCGTCGATCGAAAACAGCAGTTGTCCTTTCTTAACTTCTTGCCCTTTCTTGAAATAAACTCCTGTAATCCGCCCGCTAGCTTGTGGTGTCACCGAGACAGTAGAACTCGATTGCACGTTGCCGATCGCTTGCAACTGTATCGGCACAGTTTTTTTCGTTACTGTTGCCACTGTCACCGGAGTTATTTGCAGTCTGCCGCTGCGGCTCGGTTTTTCCGCTTTAGGAGCGGTCGATCGCTGCCAAACCAAAAATCCCAACCCACCCACCAGCAGCAAACCCAGCAGAAACAGCGCAATCCGCCCTTTCGCTAGCACCTTTTCCGTCTTCGGTGGTTTTGCTAGAACCTTTTCCGTCGGTTCGCTCCCCGGCAATGTTGGAGCTTCCTGAGAAACTTCAGGGAGAGCGTCTTTCGGAGTTTCACTAACAATTTCTACGTTGTGCGTCGGTTGCTCGTTCAGCTTCAGATTTTCGTCAGAAACTTTAGGGCGAGTTCCATTCCGACTTTCACTAATAACTTCCTCGATCATCACAAACCTCCTTTGTAACTAACATCTTGCACTCTTCTAAAAAACAGGCTTTCCGGTCTATTCTACAGGAGATGAATTTTCTTGTGGAACAGGCATCTTTCCTGTTCATAAAAGGCTTATTGACAATGGTGCAAAAGGTGAGCAACATCTCAGTTGTAACTAACATCTTGTATCATTTATCATTCTCAAGAACAGGCATCTTGCCTGTTCTACAACAGATCACTTTTCTTGTGGAGTAAGCCGGAGAACCCGCGCAAGTCCTGTATCAGTTTCGCCCTGCAAGTTGCCCAATCAGAACGTTATTGCGAGCTTGTTTGAGACTGCTTTTGCCCCCGAGGATAAGCAGCCTTGAGAATTTGTTTAATTTTTGTCTTTTGTTCGGCGGTGAGATTTAGCTCGGACAAAGCTTTCCGCATTCTTTCACCTCCCTTGACTTTAGTTTCTAACTGTTGTGCCTGCTCGGGCGTCAACACCGCTTCGACTTGTTTGCGAAGTTCCTCGCGTTTCTGTGCGCGTTCTGCATCCGTTGCCTTCGGTTGCGCTGAACTTGGAGTTGCAGTCGCCGCGACAGGTTGAGCCGCTTGGGAGGAAACTGAATCCGCCTTCGCTTGGTCGGAACTTACTGGATTGGCCGCCGTCGTGTCAGGTTGGGTAGCTTCAGAGGCATTGGATTGCGTACAAGCAGACAAACCGCCTACCAAAAGTGCACCGACGAGGACAAGTGCTGGTGCGATCGTTGTTCTTTTCATGATTCACTGCGCCTAATTAACCTTCACCACCAAATCTTATAGGCTAAAATCAGCCAGCGCATGACCCAAGACTCCTAAATTGACCAGTCAAAAAGCACTTTGCGGTTGTGACTTTTTTCCTAGTCCCAAATGCCAAAATCAGCCGAAAAGGCTCTAGCGCGATCCTTGGCAGATTCGCTAAGCTGCTACACATAACTTGTCTGTTCTGGCAAAAGGGGAGCGCGGGAGAGCGCAAGAGTGGGAGAATTGCTCAATGACCAATTCCCTCAACATTCCTGCGTTAAATCCCGATCGCGTGCTTCGTTGCCGAACTTCCTTCTGAACATAAGGGGGTAACGTGTTTTTTGACTCCAAGATACCTTTTACAATTAGGTCAGCGACCTTGCTTGAATCGCTCCAGCTTTTGATGGGGAAAAGTTCTATGATTCGCTTGACCTATCCGTCCTTTCGTTTATTGCTTTATTTGGAGTGGCTGCTGCTGGCGACGGCAGCCTTGATGGAAGTGCTGCATCCGTTTCAGTCGCTCTGGTCGCTGCTGTTACGGGTTGGCGCGATCGCACTTTTCGGCGCGATCGGGTTGCGTTTGCCAACCGTTCGGTTAGGTAGAAAAGTTTTATTTACAGCCCTAGAATTTGGCTTGATTTTGCTGCCAATTGTCGAGGAAGGGTTATCCAGCCGATCGAGCTTTTTGCTTTTTCTCGTGCTGCTAATGCGTAGTTGTATGATTTTCTGCCAGCCGGGGCAGGTGATTGTCTTGGGTTTAGCCCTGCTTTCCTATAGTTCGCTGTTGTTATCAAAACCAATTTTACCTGAGAAAATTCGGGCAACTGTTTGGGAATGGCGATTTAGCAATGTGTTATTATTTGGCTTGACATTAGTGTTCGCTTTATTATTAATTAATGCGTTGATTGCAGAACGCCAAAGCCGAGAGCAATTAGAAATCGCTCACGATAAATTAGCCATAACTCACGAACAACTCCGCCATTATGCACTGCGAATTGAAGACCAGGCAACTTTGCAGGAACGCAATCGGATTGCTCGTGAAATCCATGACGGACTCGGACACACACTCGCGGCTCAAACCATTCAGCTTAATAATGCCCTATTGTTCTGGAAATCCGAGGATGAGAAAGCGCTGGAGTTTCTGAAACAGGCGAAACAACTCGGATCGGAAGCTTTGTTAGAAATTCGCAAATCTGTTTCGGTGTTGCGATCGAATCCTTTGCAAGGATTGTCGCTCGAAAGTGCGATCGACAAACTTCTCCAAGACTTTCAGCGCATGACTGCGATCGAAGTTTCCAACTCGATTCGCTTACCAGTTCTGCTATCTCAGGAAATCAATACAACACTTTACAGAATTGTGCAAGAATCGCTCACAAATATTCACAAACATGCTGATGGAACGATGGTGACAGTTGGGTTGCAGCAACACGCAGGACATATTTATTTGTCGATTTCTGACAACGGCAAAGGCTTCGATCCCGCGCAAAATACGACGGGATTTGGACTCCAAGGAATGCGAGAACGAGTGGCGGCGCTAAGCGGTCTATTTGCGATTTACAGCGAGCCTGGCAACGGTTGTCGGATTTCGGTTTCTTTGCCCTCTCAAAACATATAGCAGAAGGAAGATTGTTATATGATTCGGATTTTGCTAGTGGACGATCGGCATATTATTCGCCGGGGAATCAAGAGTATGCTGGAATGCTATTCTGATATGCAGGTAATTGGTGAAGCTGAAAACGGACAGGAGGCGATCGCCCAAATCCCCATTCTACACCCCGACATTGTGCTGATGGATATTCGGATGCCCGTGATGGATGGCGTAGCAGCAACCGGGGCGATATCCAAATCTTATCCCGATACAAAAGTGCTGGTTTTAACCACATTTGATGACGATGAATATGTCAGCCAAGCAATGCGGCTGGGTGCAAAAGGCTATCTGCTCAAAGACACCGAACCCGACGAACTTGCGTTAGCGATTCGCGCTGTTTATAAAGGACACACGCAACTCGGTCCCGGATTGTTTGAGAAAGCCCTGATGACTCCTGCTGTAACTAATTCAACGGTTGTTTCTCCGCCAGAATTAGAGCAACTCACGCCCAGAGAATTAGAAGTTTTGCGTTTAATAGCTTCGGGCGCGAACAATCGAGAGATTGCTCAAACCTTATTTTTGTCGGAAAATACAGTAAAGAACTATGTAACGAATATTTTAAGCCGCTTGAATTTGCGCGATCGAACTCAAGCCGCGCTGTTGGCTCATTCACTCTTCAATTAGGGACTTGTTGAGACTTGAAAGTGGCAATCAAAGGCTTGCTCAGAGACAGATGCAGCCATTTTTTTTGACACCTCGATTTTAAAGAACCACCCATCCGCGCAAATAGCAAACTAAATTATCAACTATTGCCCTCTTGGCCGTAAGCCTGCCAAGCCAAATCCACCAACCCGTTAACAATAGCCACAGCCACCACCGCAGAGCCCTTGCGCCCCTCAATCCGAATGTGAGGAACCATCGAATCGTGCAGCCGCGACTTAGCCACGTCAACCCCCACAAACCCCGAAGGAGTCCCAATCACCAAAGCCGGTCGAATTTCCTCAGATTCAATCAAATCTACGATCGCCGACAAAGCAGTTTGAGCCTGGCCCACCACAAAAATCCCTTCAGGATAGCGTCTTGCCAAAGTTTCAATCCCCCAAGCCGCCCGCGTCCTTTCCTTTTGGGGGCGCGTCAAAGCCTCCATCGAACAGTAAACCGGATTCGCAAAGGTACTTTGGATGAGGGGTGTAATGCCCACCTGCACCATTGGCACATCTACCACGATCGTAGTCCGAGCAGCCAAAGCCGCCGCCCCAGCCTGCAAAGCCTGATCGGAAAAACTAATTAAAGACTTGTACTCAAAATCAGCAGTCGCATAAATCACGCGGCGGACTATTTCGTACTCCGCCGCGGAAAAACCGTGGTCGCCAATTTCGTTATCGATTAATCCCAGACTCTGGGCATCGCTTACGTGCCATTCCATTTGTTGGATAGCTGTCGCCTGTGAGTTGTCAGGTATCAGCTTACCAGCTTTTAGTCATTCGTTGACTGTTGAGTAAAATCTGCTTTCCTGTCAACTGCCAACTGACAACTAAGTTTCCGACGACGAAGAAGATTTGCCCAACACCGGAGTCAGGAATGCCACCAAAACTCCGATCGCAAAACCGGCCACATTCCGAACCACAGGCAACCAGTCAGAAGTCCGAGTCACCACCGGTCCAAGTCCGAAAGCAAAAAACAGAATTCCCCACAGCGGCGAAAAAATCAGCGCCCACTGCCAAGCCACAACCTGTCCCGGCTTCCGAGGCTGAGCCGCAAACCCGCAGATGACGCCGCCAAGCACCGACGTAATTAACGTCAGAACCCACTGTTCCCTCGGCAAACCGGGAACCACGCGGCATCCGCCCTGACGCAAACAGCCTTGTATCGACTCCAAAGATTCAATAATCGCTCGATCTTCCCCATTGTCCCGCACAAAAAATTGATTACCATAGCGGGTTTGCAGTTCCACCCAAAAAGTGCGCGGCAGCAGCGGATACAGCGAGTCGCCCACATTAAAATTGAGCAAATTTCCCCCTCGGGGGTCAGCAACTAGCAACACACTCTTGTTATCTAGCCCCCAATAACTTTTGACCGCCAAACCGGGCGTGCGATCGTACTGAGTCAGCACTCGCAGTTTCCAGCCGGTTTCGGCTTCAAAAGCCTTTAAATTTTTTGCCAAACCCTCTTCTTCAATATCCGTGAGGGCTTTAGCTAAATCAATGATCGGTGTCTGAGTTGACGGCAACAAATCGGGATTGTTGAAAGCGTGGGCTACTGGTGCGATCGTCCACACGGACAAAGCCAGAAAAAATGCGGCAACAGAGGCTAGAAATTTTCGCGGGAAAAGCTGTGACATAGGAACTTATAATCCGGGTCTTAATTGTGAATGCTAGCTGGCGGTCTTAACCAAAGGATAAGAGAAAACTCATATTTCTTTACAATTATTTACTTTACAGGAAGCGGAGGGGAAGCGGAAGGGTTCGGGCAAGGAAAGTTGGGAATCCCTCTTCCCTCTTCCCTCTTCCCTCTTCCCTCTTCCCTCTTCCCTCTTCCCTCTTCCCTCTTCCCTCTTCCCTCTTCCTTCTTCCTTCAGACTACAATTGAGATTTTGCCCCAACCCCCTCACAGAGACGCCGATCGCGATCGCTCACATTAGGATTAGTTCTCAGATAATCTCCCACCCAGTCACAGCCCCTCACCAGCAAATCGTCAAGATCCAAATTCCACAAAATCACCCGATTATCCCGGCCAGCAGAAGCCAGAACCTTCCCATCCGGGCTAAAACTCACGCTCATCACGCTATCCTTGTGACCCGTCAAAGTTTTCAGCAAAGTCCCGCTGCGACTCCAAAGCTTCACCTTATGATCGTAACTACCCGAAGCAACTAACAAACCATCCGGGCTAAAACCCACGCTAGTCACGCTGTCGCTAGAACCCTTCAGCAGCGTCGCCACCAAAGTCCCATCTACCTTCCACAATTTCACCGCATTGTCGTAACCAGCCGAAGCCAGCATTTTGCCATCAGGGCTAAAAGCAACCCCCAACACAAAACTGTTGTGAGCTCCTTCAAAAGTTCTTAGCAAACGACCGTCCCGATTCCAGAGTTTGAGAGTACCATCATCGCTTGCAGAAGCCAGCATCGAGCCGTCTGGACTGAAAGTCACCCCAGTCACCCAGCCTGTGTGTCCCGTCAAAGTCTTAATCAGCCTGCCGTTTCTAGTCCAGAGTTTCACAGTCTTATCCTTGCTAGCCGAAGCCAGAATCTCGCCGTCGGGGCTAAAACTCACGCTCATCACGCTGTCGGCGTGACCGTCGAGAGTGAACAGCACAGAAGGCGAACACGGGAATAGCGGAGCCGAAGGACAAGGGAGAATATTATTCATGCCATCTTCTGTCAAACTCCACACCTTCACCGTTTTGTCGTAACTCCCAGAAGCAAGTAGCTGGCCGTCGGGGCTGAAACTGACGCTGGCGACTCTCTGAGTGTGTCCTTCCAAGGTTTCCAGCAAAACTCCCGTGCGACTCCAGAGTTTGATAGTTTTGTCCGTAGAAGCAGAAGCCAGCCTTTGGCCGTCGGGGCTAAAAGTAACGCCTTGCACCCGGTTTTGGTGTCCGTCGAGGGTTTTGAGCGGCACGTCATCGAGTCGCCACAGCCTGATAGTTTTGTCAAAACTTGCCGAAGCCAAGGTTTTGCCTTCCGGGCTAAAACTCACCTGAGTAACTCGATCGGCGTGTCCCTCAAAAGTTCTCAGTAAGCGACTCTCTGGTTTAATGTTGCTAGCATCGGTTGGGCGTTTGTCGCCAACACCGGCCAGACTCCAGAGTTTGACAGTCCCGTCTGCACTTCCAGAAGCAAGTGTTTGACCGTCGGGGGAGAAACTGACACCAAATACCCACTTGCTGTGTCCCCGCAAAGTTGTTAGCAGTTCACCTTTTTTTGCTTGTGTTGAATTTTCTGTTGCTGGGTGTTTTAGTGCAGCGATGCTCCAGATTTTCACCGTTTTATCTTCACCCGCACTGGCGATCATTTCACCATCGGGGGAGAAACTGACGGTGTAAATTTTTGATGGTTGTCTGTTTTCGCTGTGCCATAAATTAGCGATTAACCTACCGTCAGAACTCCACAGTTTCACAGTACCGTCATCGCTCGCCACAGCAATTATTTTGCCGTCGTGGCTGAAGCTTAGCCAATTTACGGGAGCAAATTGTTCGATCGTTCGCAACAGCGTGCCGTCGGTTTTCCAAAGTTTGATAGTTTTGTCTGTAGATCCACTGGCGATCGTTTGACCGTCAGAACTAAAAGCAACGCTGGTAACGCTATTAGTATGCCCTTTGAAAGTTGCCAGCAAACTGCCGTCTGTTTGCCAAATTTTGACAGTTTTATCTAAACTTGCCGAGGCTATGGTTTTGTTGTCGGGACTGAACGCCACACAGGAGACGCTGTTAGTATGACCTTTGAAAGTTGCCAACAAACTGCCGTCGCGCCGCCAAAGTTTGACTGTTTTATCTACACTGGAAGAAGCTATTGTTTCGCCGTCGGGACTGAAACTAAGACCCCAAACTACATCGCCGTGTCCTTCCAAGCGGTTGCGTTCTTTGACTCCATAAACTGCCTGCTGGAGGGCAGCAGAAATCAGAATTTCGGTGTCTTTGAGAGTATACATTTGTTGGGAGCGTTCGATCTGTTTCCACTTTTTACCAGCTCTCAAACTTTCCATCATGGCGTCAAATTTGTTGTTTGAGAAATAAAGTGCTTCAGAAGCTGCTGTCAGGGTACTGATTTCGGCTCGCTGAGTTTGAGCGACAGCTAGCTGTTTTTGACCCACAGCCCGCCACCAAAAGTTTACGGCGGCGATGGTGGAACTGGTTAGCAACATGACGCCGATCACTGCTACTCCCAGCAGTTGTTTGAGAAAAGTATTGGCTCGGTAGAGCTGTGCTTGACTCATTTTTTTGTCTGCTTCTGCTTTGTGCAGTCTGGCTTCTAAGCCGAATCTTTGCCGGATTGGTCGCACTAAATAGTCGTGTACCAATTGATAGCGGTCTTCGGGCGCTTCCCGTAGCAGAAATAGCAAACCGTGACCAACTAAAATGTCTAAAATTAAGTCGAGGTTGTCGGTTTTATTTTGTCGGTTTTCAGGGTCTTTTGCGAACTGTCGCTGTAGGGAAATTCGGTTTCTGCCGATCGCCGATAATTCGGTTTCCCGGGCATCGGCTGGCTGCGGACCTGTAACTAACGAGAGTTCGTGTTTGGTTTTTATCAAACGAACACCTCTTTCATCTGTCAGGGAAAACAAGATTTTCCAAGCTGCATCTTCGTTAACCAGGCCACAGTCAGAGATGACTCCTTCGAGGGATCTTTTCACTAATTCCGCTTTGGGATTGTCACCCAATTGCTGGTATTGTGATAGACTGGTAATACCTTCTTCTTGCAGTTGCGCTCCTACTACCTGCAATTCAATTGGTCGCACTTCTTGCAGTTCGTCTGCTAAATCTTCTACGAAGGCATCGATCAGTGCCGGCTCTAAATAAAATTCCGCCCGTTCTGTTAAGTGTCCGATGACAGCCCGCGCGTCTTTCATAGAAAAACTCCGCAGTTGGTAGCGGATACTTTTGTCGAGAATATTATTGTTAATAGCGTCAAGATTTGGGAAGCGATCGCAATCTAGTAAGTAGTGCAAATAATCTTCGCGCAAGCACAGAATTATCTTGACATAAGGCAAATTCAAAAATAAACGCAAAAAATTATAAAAAAGTTGTCTTTGTGCCACTGAAGTCGAAACAAAGAAAAACTCTTCAAATTGATCGAAAATCAGCACAGTTAACAAATTATTTGTGGCATTTTCACGCAACTGCTCTATAATAAAAGAAGAGACTTCCGAGCTGCGAGAAGGAATAACCGAGCAACTTTTTTTGTGGATTTCCTGTACTCCTTTGGAGATTAATTTACTTTCCTCTTCGGCTTGTTTGTCGTACAGTGCGCTGTTCAAAGCATTTTCTAACTCCACCAGCCAGTCGGTGTAAACTTTGACTACTACGGGCAATGTATCGCGCGCGCCCGGAGTAATATTTTTCAAAGCTGGTACTAAGCCGGCATTGACTAGAGAACTTTTCCCGACTCCACTGGGCCCATGAATAATAGTTAATTTATGGTCGTCCCTGCTAATTCTTTCTAGCAAGCTATTGATATCTGTTTGGCGCGAGTAAGCTGTCATGGACGCTGCGATGGCAGCTTGGTTTTGAGCTGAGGGACCCGAAGGATTGACGGCTTGTCGCTGCTGCTGCAATTGGCTGGCTCCGATAAAAGCTCTAAATCCGTATTGATATTCGATCGACCGCTGGGTTTTTTTAATCCGAAACGCTTTCAGATACTCTCCCTGCTCGAAATAAACCGCTTGCAGTTCCGTCAAAATATCGATGTAAAGTCGGGGGTCGTACTTCGGCTCGCTTTGAGATTGAGCCAACTCCAAAGAATGAACCGCTGCTTCCCACTGGCCTAGCTGCCGCAAACTTCTGGCTAAAAGTAAAAGATACCAACTCCTGTCGGATTTAGGATGTTGGATTTTAGATTTGGGTTCGTTACTTAACTCGTTAGGGCCCACAAATTCTGGATAATTTCCCTCAAACCCCAATCTCAAATCTTCAATCAGCAATCTCAAATCATTAGGCGTTTGATCCAAAATCGCCAAAGCCAACTCAGCTAGCTGGCGGGCTTGACTCCACCTCGACTGTTGCAGGGCAACTTCAGCCAAAAAGCCGTAATCTTGAGCTAGTTGGCTGGGAGTACCGTAAGTGAAGTGCAACTGCAAAGAATTTTCAGCTAATGCTTGCAACTCTCCCCACGCTTTCAGGCGCTGCAGCACTTCTCCGAGGTGGGCTGTCACCTCAGCTACCAACTCGGGGCGTGAGGCAAGGGAGAAAGCGTTTCTAGATTGTTCCAGGCTAATCCAAGCTTGTTCCCAGTGCTGGCGATTGGCTACCGGATTTCTGGCTGCTTGCAAGCGGTGACACAGGGCTATGTGAAATAGCACTATCCCTTCTCTCTCTAAAAATAGGATGTTGGGGACAGGATTCGACAATGAGCAGGAGAGGGTTTCTGGGTTTTCGGAATTTTCCCAGTTTGCGAGTTCCCAGTTGCCAGTTTGATGCTGCCAAAATACTAAGCTTTCTTGGTAGTGAATTAAGGCGGTTTCGGTTTGGTCGCTGACATAGTAATCTCGACCGAGAACGAATTGCAGGCTGGCTTTGAGGGCGGGTTCTAATTCTTGACCGCGATTTTGTAAATCTCTTAAAGCTAATTCTAATTCTCGGCGTGGCAAAGAGCCGATCGCCAAATCGAAGGTATTGCCCGGACTCAATGGCGAATAGGAGTGGACATCTGATTGTCGTCGGTTTTGGGGCCCTGAGTTAAAAGTTAGAAAGCGTTCTCCAGGGCTGATTTCGCGCTCCAGGCCGCGTTTTTCGCACGGAGTTTCGCAGGTCTCACAATTAGCGATGGTGCTGACGTTGCTGCTGGCGAGTTCTTGATTGAGTTCGCCTATTTTAAATATAGTATCTGCCCGCTTAGCGAGGAAATTAATTAATTCGTCAACGCCCATTTCAAATTTAATTGTGGCGGCGGCCCAACTTTTGAAATCCGGGGCCAGACGAATCATTTTGGTCACGATGTCATCTGTTACCCACAAAATCACTGGGCAGGAAAAATTTTTGCGAAATTCGTCTCGCACTTGATTGGTAGAAGCCATCAATTCGTCGATCGCTACTACTGTTTCTAAACCAAATACCATTAAAGCCGAGGCAGAAACCACAGGCGAGTACCCCTCCTGGAGAGTGCTTGCCTGCAGCGTAGTGTAAAGGGTTTTGACTGAAGCTGGGAGGACGAGATCTTGAATGGCAACTGGGGACACTTCTCGCAGCCGCTGCGCTATTTGCTGGCGCAACTGATCGTAGTTGCAGCGCACCAAAATTAGCGAGAATTGGTGTTGAGACATTGTGATTGACCTGACCAGAGTTTTGAGCGATCGCTCGTTGTAGTTAGCCGTTTCTTGTACCTTAATTAGATCTGTCATGCGTGCACCTCTTTTGCATAAATCAATTACCTAACTCTCGCCAATCGTGACTGAAAGCGTATCTACTTAGATATAGCCGTCTCGGTCTGACGCCTTATCTCTGTATAAATACGTAGTTTTCCGTACTTGTCTTATCAATACTTACATAGTTATTAGAGCCAATGTAAAGATATCATACCTCTCAATCTCAGAGAATGCTAGACTTCCCAATAAAAATTTAAGGTCATCTTATATTTTTTGATTCAGCTATATATAAAGGACTACAGATCATAAATAGCCAACCGCTAAGTTCATGAGCATACCGACGACTAGCTATTAGTAAACAACTCCGATATATCTGTAGCAGGCATTTAACACAACAGAAAAAAAAATGTCCTTCGGGATGGGATTAGTTGAAATTAAGAGCAACAGGTAAAAACAGATATAGGGGGTCTGGCATTGCAGATATGAGAGTTGAGAGTGGGCAAAGTCCTTAGTGGCGGCAAAGTTTTACACGACAATAACATTCACCGCCTATAGCCAGCATTCAACAGAAATCAGCCAGTGGCCAAAACCGCTGACTGATTTCTGTATTGGATGGTAAGATTTCGGAGTTGTGAGCGATGAATTTTCAGTTAAATACTTTCTAAGTTCCTCGTGGTTAAGGGTTCTTAGAGTCACGAAGCTATCTCAAAAATCCCAACTATTTTGCTTCACAGCGCTGTAGCCACTCCTTATATTTTCTGGTTTCTGCTAAGGCTGGATTAATCCCAAACCAACGACCTTCTTGATCGCGGTATTCAAAGACAAACATACTTCGCAACAAGATTTGAGACTCTTCTTCGCCGGTTACACTTTGTCGGTTGACAACTTGAAACAGCAATTCCCATTCCATGTCATTGATGGCTGACAAAAGGTCATCGCGATATTCTTGAATGACGCTTTCGAGGCATTCGCGAGAGAAGGGAGGGTCTTCGTGCTGCAAACAGCTATACAAAAGCATCAGTAGATTGCGAACGTGACCGCCACTAATCCGGCAAAGCCGGTCTAAAGTTTCGGGAGAGTCAAACACCTGGGAAATCAAATCTATGCGTTGATGGGGAGCAACTTTCGGGAAAGCTCTAGCTAATACTAGCTGGCGCAGCAGTGCCATTCCTTCGAGGTGGTCGTCCCCCGATCGCATTTGCACCGGTACCATCGGCATCACCTTGGGCTTGACTCCAAATCGACTGGCGAGGCGGCCGAAGTCGTTGGAAAAAATCAAAGTCAGGGGAATCGTGTAGACAACATGGCAATTAAGTTTTTTCAACTGTTCGCCACGGTCTAAAAACAAGTATTCTGGCTGGGTGCGTCCGCTGGGTTTGAGGGAGGCGTCGAGGCGATCGAGGTTGTCAACGATGACTGCGAGTCCTTTTTTCCCTTGCTGCTTGAGTTCGGCGTTAGCTTTGTTGAGGAGTTCTTCGTTGATCGACTGCAAAATGCTGTTGGTGCGGGGTTCGAGATATTGCCTGAGTTGCGATCGCAGTTTGGGAGAGTCTTTAGTTTTAGCCGTAACTTTAGCAATGCCTATAGATAACTCGGCTTCCGCTGACAAATCTATGGGAGTCTGCAAAAATTCTGCCACTTCTGCAAACAGATTGGTAAAATAGCTCGGTCTGAGTTTGATTTTAGCGGATTCCATAGTTTCGCTGACTTGGCGCGCAATGCTCAGCAAAATATCGCTAATGTCTACATCACCCATGTCTAAGTCTTGGGAAGACTCGAAGTAGACGACGCAAAAACCCTCTTGCTCTAACTCAGCTTTTAGTCGAAACAATTCCGTAGATTTGCCACACCCGATATGTCCTGTAAATAGCTGACAGGTTGGCTGGTCAGGGGAGATGCGGGTAATGGTTCGCTGTAAAGATTCAATGATTTTGCCGCCACGCACGGAACCAAAATCAATGTAGTATTGATAATCTCCGGGGTCTCCCGCAACAAGGGTCTTGCTGGGGTTGCAGGCTTTATAGAATCTGTCTAATTCGAGTGGGATCACAATTGAAGCCGAATAAGAGTTAAAAAGTTAATCGAAAGTCTAAACTTTCTTTAGTTGAGTTTAGTTTGATTTGTAACCTTTTGCCCTGTGGGGTAATGCCCTAAATACCCAAAGAACCTTGATCGGGTAAGGGGTTTTCCCGGCGCTGGAATTGGGAATTTTTAATTAATAGTTTTTTATTACTTAGCGGGATCAGTGATATTACTGATATTGGCAGGACTCTGGGTAAATTTGCGGGGATCTGGTTAAATGGTAGGGGAAAACAGGGTTCAAGAGAGAGAGATTAAACGGTTTTGAATTTGTGCTAATCCTTAATTACTATATTGTCAAGACGTAGATGGCTAGTTTTGGAGCGGTTTCTCAAACAGAGTTAGGGCGCAGGCGCCAAAAGTTGCGGCAGCAGAGGCGCGCTCGATTGGCGGCTGTTGTGTGGCAAATGCTGGCAGCGAGTGCAATGGCTGGAGGTTTGCTGTGGTGGATTGCTCAGCCGGCTTGGTTGATTGCCCGATCGGAACAAGTGAAGGTGGAAGGCAATCAGTGGCTGTCGGACAAGGCGGTGCGGTCTTTGGTGCCGCTGTCTTACCCGCAGTCACTGTGGGGGATTCAACCGCAGGCCCTGGCCGAAAAGCTGGAGTCAACTGGGCCGATCGCCAAAGCGAAGGTGACTCGTAACTTGTTCCCGCCGAGTTTGACTATAGAAGTGGCAGAACGGCTGCCGGTGGCGGTGGCGCAGCCGACTGCGGTGTTGAGATCGAACAGTGACAAGGAAAAAGGGGGGTGGCTGGACGCTCGCGGAGGTTGGATGCCGTCGGATAGTTATACTGCTGTACGATCGCAGAATAGTTCGATCGGGTCCGGCAGCAGTCAGGGAACGCAGCCTCAGCGTTCTTTGCCCACTTTAAAAGTCATCGGACCTTTGGAACAGTACCGCGCCTCTTGGCCGAAGTTTTACCAAGGACTCAGCGGCTTGACGGTGAAAGTGTTTGAGATTAATTGGCAAGACCCGAACAACTTGATCTTGAAAACAGAGATCGGTACCGTACACTTGGGGCCGTACAGTTCCAAGACTGCGGAGCAACTTAAGGTTTTAGACCGAATGCGACAATTGCCAAAACAGCTAGATTCAAGCAAAATAGCCTACATTGACTTGAAAAATCCTGCTTCGCCGATCGTCCACTTGCCACAACTCCCCGGCAGTTTGGAGAGTTCAACTCCCGCACCAACTCGCACCCAGAATTGATCCTCTGTCAACAGAAGGTAGAAGGTATCGATCGGCTTGCAGAATTTTTACCCCTCCTGAGCAATACGCAGGGCTTGAAATAAGGAGAGTTTTTTGATATCCCTCCGCGTCTGGTAAAAACAATCAGATTGTTCTTTCCATACCGATGCGGGACCGCCTAGTATCCCTTTTTTTTCCTTCTGCGTTGCGTACAAGTGCCTTGATAGCGTCAAGCACCTTGATGGCGTCAAGCGAGGTCTGGGCTAGCGAGACCGATCAAATCCGAGATTGCTAACATTAAGCATTGATCAATGTTAGTTTTTCGCGCAACTTAGCCTATAGTTGATCGTGAATTGGCGTTTAGTTAACAATTTGGCGCCCTCGTCCCCCACACTAATTTGGTAATCCCTATCGGTGGGGGGATATAAGGTAGTTATAAACGAAACGCCCTGCGCTCAATATTTACTACAAGCAAGTGGGGGAATAAGGCTGTTAACTCTATCACAATTTCTCCAGTTTTCTAAGAAAATTGTAAATTCTGTTAGAATTCGATGGGAGGTTGCACAATGCTCAGTTTGACGTACACATACCGAATTTATCCAGATGCCAGTCAAGAAGCCAAAATGCTTGCTTGGATGGAGATTTGTCGCAAAGTTTATAATTACGCTTTGCGAGAGCGAAAAGACTCGATTGCATCGCGTAAGTGTGCGATAGACGCTTGCAGTATTCATTCTGAGTACATCATTCCATCTGACGCAGCGTATCCTGACTATTACAAACAACAGAACGCCCTGACAAGAGCAAAAAAAGTAAATCCTGAACTCAAAGAGGTTCACTCCCAAGTTTTACAAGATGCCTTGAAGCGACTCGATCGGGCTTTCAAGTTTATGAAAGAACGTGGTTTTGGGTTTCCTAGATTCAAAAAGTTAGGTGCGTATCGGTCGTTTACTTTCCCTCAGTTCAAAGACTATCCATTGATAGGAGTACAAATAAAGCTGCCTAAGATTGGAGCAGTGCCAATTAATTTGCACCGCCCTATCCCAGATGGGTTTGTCATTAAACAAGTGAGGGTAATCAACAAAGCATCAGGATGGTACACTCAATTGATTTTGCAGTGTGATGTCTCTGTTCCCGAGCTCAGGCCTCATGGTTTGTCTATTGGCATCGATCTGGGATTGGAGAAATTCTTGGCTGTATCTAACGGTAAGTTACTCTCAAGACCACGTTTCTTTGTAGACTTGGAAAGCAAGCTTAAATGGCTGCAACGCAAGCTGAGAAACAAAACTAAGGGTTCTGCTAACTACCGCAAGATTCAACACAAAGTCCGCCTTCTGCACGAGCGCATTCATGATATCCGTAAAGAGTTTCATTTCAAAACAGCTCATGCTTTATGCGATTTGGGAGTGGGAATGATTTTTGCTGAGGAGTTGAATCTCAAAATGATGAGTCGCGGGATGCTAGCAAAACACTGTCTTGATGCTAGTTGGGGCGGATTCCTCGATATCCTATCTTGGGTTTGCTGGAAACGTGGCGTGTACTTTGCTAAAGTTGACCCGAATGGCACTAGCCAAACTTGTCCTCAGTGTTCCACTCATACAGGAAAGAAAAAGCTGTCCGATCGCATTCATGCTTGTCATGAGTGTGGATACACAACAGACCGCGATGTTGCTGCTGCAATGGTAGTAGAACAAAGGGGTCTTGCCGCTGCGGGACTCGCAGTCAAGTTGCCTGTGGAGGTATCGTTATCGGGGACTTCGGTCTAGATACGACCAATGAAGCAGGAATGCCCATCTGTGAATTTGGGAAGCCTACACGCTCATTTGGTACTCCAAATCGGTGTAGGGAGGATGTCACCAAGCTGTAATCTACTACCCCCAACTGTAATGAAGCTTAATAATAGACAGGGGTCTGACCAAGACAGTCCCCCTTCGGAAGAAGTAAAAAATTTTCCGGTGGCTGCAGATTCCGCCAATCCCTTTAGACGCAAGTCTGGTTATGTAAATGTAGATAGTATTGATATCGATCCTATGGTCAATCCCAAAGACATAATGCCCAGCAGTGCCGCCAAAATCAAAGTAATTGGCGTCGGCGGTGGTGGGGGCAACGCCGTTAACCGGATGATTGCTAGCGAGGTTTCTGGTGTCGAGTTTTGGTGCGTGAATACAGATTCCCAAGCTCTGGTTCTCTCAAATGCTCCGAAACGCTTGCAAGTCGGACAGAAGTTGACGCGCGGTTTGGGCGCGGGGGGCAATCCGGCGATCGGCCAAAAGGCTGCGGAGGAATCTCGCGACGAGGTTGCTAATGCTCTGAATCATGCGGATTTGGTATTTATCACAGCCGGCATGGGCGGCGGTACGGGCACGGGCGCGGCTCCGATCGTGGCTGAGGTCGCTAAGGAAATGGGCGCATTGACTGTGGGCATAGTGACGCGGCCTTTTACGTTTGAGGGACGGCGGCGCACCAGCCAAGCTGAGGAAGGGATTGCGGCTTTGCAAACCCGGGTGGATACGCTGATCGTGATTCCTAACGACAAGCTGCTGTCTGTGATTTCGGAACAAATGCCGGTGCAAGAGGCTTTTCGAGTTGCTGACGATATCCTGCGCCAAGGGGTTCAGGGTATTTCTGACATTATTACTATTCCCGGTTTGGTGAATGTTGACTTTGCTGACGTGCGGGCAGTAATGGCGGATGCGGGTTCGGCTTTGATGGGCATCGGCGTGGGTTCTGGCAAGTCGCGGGCTAGGGAGGCTGCGATGCAGGCTATTTCTTCGCCTCTGCTGGAAGCTTCGTCTATTGAGGGCGCTAGAGGTGTGGTGTTTAACATCACTGGCGGTACTGACATGACGTTGCACGAGGTGAATGCGGCGGCTGAGACGATTTACGAGGTTGTCGATCCGAATGCCAATATTATTTTTGGAGCTGTGATTGACGAGCGGCTTCAGGGCGAAATTAAGATTACTGTGATCGCTACTGGTTTTTCGGGAGAAGTTCCGTCGCCTCCGGCTCCGGGGCGGACGCAAAATGTTAATGCTCCTTGGCGGGCTGCCACTGTGCCGACGACTCCTGCTCAACAGACGCCCGATCCGAAAGCGAAACCGCCGCAGGATTTGGGATTGGATATTCCTGAGTTTTTGCGTAACCGTCGCCCGCCTAGATAAATGTGGATTTGGGATTTTGGATGGCGGATTAAATCTCAAATCTCAAATCTCAAATCTCAAATTTCTAGGGTTTGGCCTGGTTCGGGTTCGAGGAGTTGGGTGGATAGTCCCGATTTTGCTAGTAAATCGCGAAATTCGGGGATGCTGCCGACCGATCGCACTAACTTTGGTAAAATGCCTGTGGCTCGGATGTCTCCCGCCGCTGTAGGCAGGAAAAACCGAGGTTTGAGTGTTTGGGCGAGGCTGAGGGCTTCCGCAGGGCCGATGATGACTTGTCCGAGAAATGGGAAGATTTGACCGATGACTGGGGCGATGGCTACGTCTACTGTGTCTATTTTCTGTTTGACTTTTTCTAATGGTGGCAGGTGCGGTTCGTAATAAAGTGTCTCGCCGCTGCTTAAATCTTTAAGCAAATAGCCGTTTTCTTCTTGTCCCGGCCCGATTTCGGCTCCGGGTACGGCAGTAATTTGTAACTTTTCTTGATAATTAAATTCTTGCCAATTTGCTAAAGATGTGATATTGGTGTAGCCTAAACTGCTGAGGACTTTGGCGGCGGTGGGTGAGGCGATCGCGGGAATTGTGCGATCGAGCTGTTCGAGTGTTGGTCTGTGACAGTGGTCGTCTAATCCTTGGGAAATCAGGATGAGGTCGATCGGCGGTAAGGTGCTGGGAGTGAAGGCGACGGGGGTGTTGTGGTAGGCGGTGAACAACCAGGGTTGACCGTAAAATACGAGCGGATCGATTAGCCAGGGATCGACGAGGATGGTTTGGCCTGCGATGTGGAAGATCCAAGAGTTGAGGTCGATTCGGGTGATTTTCACAGTTGTTTGCAATAATTCTTTACATTTGTTTTAATCATAGCTAATTTTGTGGGGACATTTTAACCGCAGATGAGGGCGGATGAGCGCTGATGAAGGCGGATATGATGGGATTTATCTGCGTTTGTTTGCGTTTATCTGCGGTTGAAAAAGATGATTAAATCGAAGATTCCTGTGGCTTTGACTGTGGCTGGTTCCGATAGTGGCGGTGGGGCTGGGATTCAGGCGGATTTGCGGACTTTTGCGTTTCACTGCGTGCACGGTACGAGTGCTTTGACTTGTGTGACCGCTCAAAATACTTTGGGTGTGACGCGGGTGGATGCTTTGTCTGCGGAGGCTGTGGCGGCTCAAATTGAGGCGGTAGTTGGGGATATTGGGGTGGATGCTGTGAAGACTGGGATGCTGCTGAATCTGGAAATTATGGCGGCGGTGGCTACACAGGTGGAAGCTTTGGGAATAGGGAATTTGGTTGTCGATCCGGTGATGGTGTCACGATCGGGCGATCGATTGATTGACGATGGGGCGATCGCATTTTTGCGGGATGTTTTGATTCCAATGGCCGTTGTCGTGACTCCGAATCGCTTTGAAGCTCAGATTTTGAGCGGTTTACAGATTGATTCTGTGGATGATATGCGATCGGCGGCGCAGCAGATTTATCGATCGGGTGCGAAAGCTGTTTTGGTGAAAGGTGGCGGGATGAAAGGAGATTTACGCGGAATTGATGTTTGGTTTGACGGTACGCGGTTGGATGTGTTGAAGACTGAAAATGTTGATACTCCCAATACTCACGGGAGTGGTTGTACTTTGAGCGCTGCGATCGCCGCTAATTTAGCATTAGGTAAAGATTTATTTACAGCGGTGACATTGGCTAAGGATTATGTTACCACTGCTCTCCAATATGCTTTGGATATTGGGGAAGGTCAAGGGCCAGTAGGGCATTTTTTCCCGCTTTTACTGAAGTAAATTGTCAACTCATCCCTTCTCTTCCCTTCTTCCTTCGCGTCCTTTGCGTCTTCGCGGTTCGTTTAATTTCTTAATTTTTCAGGCGATAAAGCGATCGCCACCAAGTCTTCGATTTTCTTAATATTCGGATCGCCGGCCAAATAACCAATTCCTCGGTGCAAGTGCAGGCGAAACTGTTTGGCTAGAGTTTCTTTTTCCGTGCCTAAATTATCTTGGTGACACCGCTGCTTGAGGGCCATTATCAAGATATCTGCCATGTCACCGCCGAAGACATCCCAGCTTAATTCGACGTTGCTGTCGCTGGGGATTGGTACTGGCGATGGGATGCTGGGTTCGGCGAGCGATCGGCAAAATCCCCACCTGCATAGAATATTCCACTGATCGATTTTGGTCGATCGTTTCAGTTTTGATAGTTGGTCTTTGCCTGTTTGGGAGAGGCGGATGCGATCGACTGGTGGTTCCATAGGTTGATAATTTTGTTACCGCAGATGAGGGCAGATGAACACGGATGAACGCAGATAATAGCATGAGATTGTATCTGCGGTTTAGAAATTATTGACTATTCGTTGAATTTCAACTTTAGGGTTGCCGAAGTTGATGAGCAAGCAGACGGTTAGTTTTGTAGCTTTTATGACATTTAGACACTGTGCCATTTCTCTTTCCCCCAGTGATTTGATAGCTTTGAGTTCTACAAGCACGGATCTTTCCACCAAAACATCTGGTACGAATTTCCCAACGATTATATCTTCATAATGGACATAAATGACAAACTGAGGTTCAACCAGCATCCCTGTTTTGCGAAGTTCATAAACCAAAGAATTCTGATAAACTTGCTCCAAAAATCCACAACCTAAAGTATTTCCTACCTTAAAAGCACAACCAATAATTTTTTCCGTAATCCCATTCAATTCCAATCTGCGTTCATCCGTGTTCATCTGCCCTCATCTGCGGTAACAAAAATCCCACATCCCAAACTATACCAAAAATCCCCATGCCATCCAATCCAATCTGCGTTCATCCGTGTTCATCTGCCCTAATCTGCGGTTCATTCCCAGAAGTAACCTTTTTCGACGGTGGTTTGGTGTTTGGCGGAGTCGTATTTGAGGAGGTAGCTGTGGGCGATCGCCTCTAATTCTTGGAGTTTTTCGTATTCTTCTTTTCTAATCTCCGTGTCGGTAGAAAGCAGGATGACTTGGTGGCTAGCCGAGGGGAAATAGCGTTCGACTAGGTTATTTCTGTGGGAGGAGTCGAGGCGGCCCAAGGGAGTGTCGATCGCCACTGGCAATTGTCTCCCGGATACTCTAGCCAATCCCCACAAAAAGGCGATCGCCAGCAATTGTTTTTCCCCGGCTGAAAGTCGGTGTTTGGGTACCGGTTTGCCTTCTGGATCGTAAATGGAGAGGCTAAATGTTTGAGTGTCGATCGCAACTCTGTGTACGAGGTCGGTTTTGTGCAACAGGTAGCGGAAACAGTCGGTAATTTCTATTTCGAGTTTGTTAAGTTTTTTGAGGGTGAGTTTTTCTTTAAAGAGTTTCAGGGTGGCTTGGGCTTTGGCGATGGAGGCGATGACGTGTTGGCTGTTTCTGATGGTGATGAATTCGCTGCTGTAGCTTTCTAGTTCTTTTTGGTTTTTGGCTAATTCTCTCTCTAATTCATCGACGCGGCGGTTGGCTGATTCGCAGGCAGCGGCTGCGATAGCGACTGCCTTTTGGGCTTTCCTAACCTCTTCTTCTAGTTTTTCGTAGGCTTCGGGGGAAGCTGCGGCTGCGAGTTGTCTGTCTGTAAAGTCGATTTCTGCTTCGATACTTTTGATTTCTTCTATTTGGTCGTTGGCTAGAATTTGTTGGGCTTTGATTTGGTAGCTAAGGAGGTTTTCTAGTTGCTGGATGCTGTTGTTGTCGGCGTTCATCCAGGGCGGGGAGTCTGTTGCCGCTTGCTGTTCGAGTTCTTGGTTTTCTTGGCGGATAAAGTCTTGAATTTTATCTAGCTGTTGGGGATTTAACGAGATTTCCGCGATGTAGTTGAGAAGGCGATCGCTTCTTTGTTTGATAACATTTTGGGCAATCTTTGCTTGCTGCTGGCTGGCTTCTGTTTCGGCTTGAATTTTTGCTTCACTTAGCAAGGGCGAAATTAAGGCTAGTGGTAGCGTATTTGAGGCTACTTCCATCATGGCTTGACGGGTTTTTTCTGCCTGATTTCTGTAGTCGTTTAGCTGTCTGTCTAGCTGACTGCGATCGGCGGCAATTTTCCCGCCTTCATAAATAAACTTGTCTGATGCTTGTTGCTGATTTTTTTGAGCTTTATCTAATTCGTTTTTAAAGCTGGCTTGTTCTTGCTTAGCTGAGTCTATTTCCTCACTAATTTTCTTAAAAGTTTCTTCGATTTTCTCTAAAGCAGCCAAGTCTTTTTTGCCAGCAATTTCTTTCCGCTTGCGGCCGGCTAATATTTCTAAATCGACGGCGAGGCGTTCTGCTAATTCTAAACCTAAAAGAGATTTAATCGCCCCGACGACAAACTCCGGCGGTGTTTCGAGTTCTGCGAGTTCTTTTACTTGTTCGCCGTCAAACAGAAATAGGTTGGATATTCCGACTGGCAAAAGGGTTTCGATGTATTCGTCCCAGGTGTTAGTAATTGCTTTGTCCGACCACCAATCGCTGACAATCTCGCTGTAGATGAGAATGCTTAAGTTGTCTTTAATATCTAATTTTTTCCAGTATCTAACTATTTTGAATTGAGCTAATTTGTCATCTTGGACTTGTTCAAATGTTAGTTCGACGCGGGTATCTTCTAATGGGGGTGTGTGGCGGTTGACGCATTGATTGAGAAAGTCGCTGTAGCTTAAATTGCCTCTGGTGGAACATTGGGCGCGGCCGCCGTAGAGGGCGAGGCGAATGGCGTCCATGAGGGTGGTTTTGCCGCCGCCATTCATGCCGCCAAATAAAATAACTGGGCAGGGATTTCCGTCTTTTTCGGGGCGGAGATTGATGGTTTGGATGCCTGCATAGGGGCCGAAGTTTTTGAGGACGAGTTCGAGGAATTGCATTGTAGATGTAGATGTTGTTGGTTGGTGGGGGGGGCGGTTAGCCACGGATTTGGTAGCGGATTTAACGGATGGGTGATTGGTGGGGGGCGATTAGCAACGGATTTAACGGATGGGTGGTTGGTGGGGGGACGGTTAGCAGCGAATTTAACGGATAGGTGGTTGGTGGGGGGCGATTAGCAACGGATTTAACGGATGGGTGGTTGGTGGGGGCGATTAGCAGCGGATTTGGTAATCACCCACTAATCATCCGTTACATCCGTTACAAAATCCGTGGCTAACCGTCCCCCCCCTTGCTACCAATCAATCACATCGGTTGCATCTTCCTCCTGGTTCTGAGGTCTAATGCTGGGAGGTAAGGGGAGTTCCGCATCTGTTTCTTCATAGGTTCCTGAACTTCCTCTTGTCCAACCCCTGCCACTTGTTTTCGGCGTCCACAAGTATGGTTGAATGTGTTTCTGCCAACCTTGTACAGATTTTGGTGGGAGGATGCGGTGATATTCTAATTTGCTGCGTCCAAAGTTTATAAATAAACCTACTTGCGCTCCTGTAGCTGCTACGTAAGCTATTATTTGAGCTTTATCTTTATCGGTCATTGGATAATTTACGGCTTTATCCTCTACTACAATACCTTCATTCACCCAATGGTCTAGAGGGTGCATCTCACTTTGGCAAATACATCAAATTGAAAGTTGACCGTTGAGATAAGCACAGCGAAGAGAAAGGATAGA
>NZ_JAUBPU010000019.1:0-88377 GCF_036700885.1 Microcoleus sp. S13_B4 | reverse complement strand
TAGTTTCTCTATTTGTTGGGGAGTGAGATGGTTTTTAGCTGGCATTTTTGTAGAGATTGACTAAACTCATTTTTTATGATACCCTATTTAAAGGCACAACAGCTTATTCAGATTTGGGAGAAAAAATCCAAAATACCCATCGAGAGGGTATAGGGCGTTTATTGATTGACATCAAAAAGAATAGGTTTCAACACCTTTCAGTTGAGAAAGTAGTGCAAGGATTATCCTGTGGAATTACTGACACTGGAAAATACGAACTACTTCCTGATGCTTTCCTATTGCACGAGCAAAATTTACGGAAGGAAGTGCTAGAAACAGTTTTGAAAAATGCTGGGATTGATGAGGCGTGGAAATGGGTAATTAACCACAAAGAAATTAAATATTTTGTAGAGGAACTTCGCGGCAGTCAAAACACGGCAGAAGGAGAACTAAAACAACTGGTTGACTATCGAAATAAAGCAGCACACGGCTCTACAGATGAGATTTTGGGAACTCAAGAACTGTTGGACTTAGGTGATTTTGTTGAGGCTTTATGTAAATCCCTTGCCGATTTAGTCACCTACAATATAATTTTACGCCAGATCGATCGAGGGCTGGTAAGGGAGATTGGAAAAATTACTGAGTGGTTCAAAAAGCCACAAGCAGGCGTAGCCAAAGTTCAGGAAGTTACCTTAACTGTAGGAGGACGTGTTTTTCTAGTTTTAGTTAATGATGAATTGTCGTACTGCTACTCTCCTAAAATTGAGAGCATTCAGCTTAATGATATTTCCCACAATCAGGTGGAAATAACCTCGGAGGCAGAAGTAGGGTTAAAGTTCGATCGGGATGCCAGAATAGGATTGACTATTTATGTAACTAAATCAAACCAAGTTGACTGAATCTTTCGTTAACTGCGAACTGCGATCGCCAATTCCCCGCAAAATACTAACACAAGTGCCGTACAATTATCCCACCATCCGGCATCAACCAACCTGCTAACCCCATGCTTTGCGATTACCTGGTACAAATCCTCACCGCCCGCGTCTACGATGTTGCTCAAGAAACAGCCCTAGAATGCGCCCCGAACCTATCAGCACGGCTCAACAATAAACTTTTGCTGAAGCGAGAGGATATGCAGTCGGTGTTTTCCTTCAAACTGCGAGGTGCGTACAACAAAATGGCGCAACTGTCGCCGGATTTGCTAGCACAAGGTGTGATTGCAGCTTCCGCCGGCAACCACGCCCAAGGAGTCGCCCTCGCAGCCCGCCACCTGGGAACTCGCGCGATCATAGTCATGCCCGTAACTACGCCGCAGGTGAAGGTAAATGCGGTGATAGCCCGTGGTGGAGAGGTAGTCTTGCATGGGGATGCTTACGATGATGCTTACGCCTTTGCGCGCCAATTAGAGGCGGAAAAAGGTATGACTTTTATTCACCCTTTTGATGACCCCTACGTGATTGCTGGACAGGGTACGATCGGCATGGAAATTCTGCGGCAACATCAAAAACCAATTCACGCGATTTTTGTGGCAATTGGCGGCGGCGGATTGATTTCGGGAATTGCTGCCTATGTCAAGCGGTTGCGGCCGGAAATTAAGATTATTGGCGTCGAACCGGTGGATTCCGATGCAATGAATCAATCGCTGAAAGCGGGTAAACGGGTGCCTTTGTCGCAGGTGGGTTTATTTGCTGACGGCGTTGCGGTGCGGGAAGTTGGGGAGGAAACTTTTCGCTTGTGTCAGGAGTATGTGGATGAGATTATTTTGGTGGATACGGATGATGTTTGCGCGGCGATTAAGGATGTTTTTGAAGATACGCGATCGATCTTAGAACCTGCTGGCGCTTTGGCGATCGCAGGTGCGAAAGCTTACGTCGAACGGGAACAAATCACAGGACAAACATTAATTGCTGTTGCTTGCGGCGCGAACATGAATTTCGATCGGCTGCGTTTTGTAGCAGAAAGAGCCGAGTTTGGCGAACGCCGCGAAGCCATTTTTGCAGTCACAATTCCCGAACAACCGGGAAGTCTCCGCAGGTTTTGCGAATGTCTGGGCAAACGCAATTTAACTGAATTTAGCTATCGAATCGCGGATGAGAAAGAGGCACATATTTTTATCGGTGTACAAATTCAAAACCGTGCCGATGCGGTGAAGATAGCCGCAAGTTTTGAAGATTGTGGCTTCAAGACTTTGGATTTAACTGATGATGAATTAACGAAATTGCACGTGCGGCATATGGTGGGCGGGCGTTCGATGCTGGCAGATCACGAATTGTTTTATCGCTTTGAATTTCCCGAACGTCCCGGTGCGTTGATGAAGTTTGTCGGTTCGATGAGCCCTAACTGGAATATCAGCGTTTTTCACTATCGAAATAATGGGGCTGATTACGGGCGAATTGTGGTGGGAATTCAAGTACCGCCGGATGAGATGAAGGAATGGCAGGCTTTTTTGGATACGCTGGGCTATCAGTATGGGGATGAGAGTCAAAATCCGGCTTATAAGTTGTTTTTGAGGTAGGGTTTTTTGGGGAAAGGGCGATCGCACGATTCCCAAACATAAGGGGTGCATGGGAAAAGCTGGTCGAGTTCTGAGAGATGCGCTGAACACCTATGGCATTAACCAAAACAAATTAGTGATCGCAATGGGTGTGCGAAGTTCTGTTGGCTATCGTTGGTTTAACGAGCCGATCGATCCCACTGGAAATACCCTCGTGAAGATGGTGGTGGCGTTAAAGTTGCTAGATATAGATGCAGCGCGGGAGTTTGTGCAGCGCTATTTGGGTGAGATTTTGGAAGATGAGGGTGGGGGTGAGGTAGATCGGCCTACAAACATAGAATAGAGTTAATGATAAAATTATGACAGAGTGGCAATGACACCGAATTCAAAGCGATGACAGCAGCACTTCCAATTTCTCTCACTCTCGAAGCTTTCCTCAAACTACCGGAAACTCAACCTGCAAGTGAATTTATTAACGGACGCATTCACCAAAAGATTATGCCTCAAGGCAAACATTCTCGTTTGCAACTCAAGTTTTGCAACGCTGTTAATCTAGTTGGGGAAACAGAACGAATTGCTCTTGCTTTTCCCGAATTGCGCTGTACTTTTGGCGGGCGTTCTATTGTACCTGATGCTACAGTATTTGCTTGGGATAGAATCACTTTTGAAGCGGATGGCGAAGTTCCGAATTCCTTTGAAATTCATCCCGACTGGACAGTAGAAATTTTATCCCCAGACCAGAAAGCAACTAAGGTGATTAGTAATATTTTACACTGTTTGAAATACGGGACTCAGCTCGGATGGTTAATCGATCCAGAGGAACGGTTTATTTTAGCATTTATTCCCGGACGAGAACCAGTTGAGTTAACGGGACAAGATCGCTTGCCCGTGCCAAGTTTTTTAACATTAGATTTGACAGTGGAGCAGGTTTTTGGGTGGCTGAAAGTAGGTGGATAACTGGACTCTAATTTCGAGCCGATCGCAAATTCCGCAGATACTCAATACTGAGTCCGGTTGTTTGACTGATAGTTGCATCATCCAGGCATCGAGCAATTGCCGCGCGATCGCATTTTAGTTGCGATCGCGCGGCCCTATGATATTCCTTATGGAAGTTCCCTTACTGCTGTCTTGAACTCTGTAATGTTCATGGGTAATTAACTTTTTTTGCTAATAGCCGTTTACAACACAAACTAGAATCATCGTGCAAACTCATAGGCAATATTCGTGATGCGGCCGCGCCAGTAGGGCAATAGCGAGCCATCAGGCAGTTGCCAGGCCACCTCACCGGAGAGGGGAATCCGCATACCGTCTCGCAATTCGTAGTCCCAGAAGTGGCCCTGCCAGGGCGCAAACAGCAGCCCCCCGTTAACTGTACGGGCGCGGGCCTCGGCGCGGATACTGGTGATTAGCCCTGCTTCATCAAAGCGGAAATCCAGGGAAACAGCGGTGTCGCCATCCTGTAGCGTTGCTCTGGCGGAAGAATTGTCGATCGCCTCCCAGCGAACACCCTGACTCGGCAGCAGTCTCGTCGGATACCAAGCAGCCTCCGCGAAAAAGCGCATCAGTTCCCCTTGTGCAGCTTCTGGAGTGCCGCGGATATCGGCCAGAGTCACTAGCCCCAGCAGCGCTGCATGGAGGATGCCTTCGCCAGAAATGTAGGCATCATGAACGAACGCATTGATACCGGGGATCATGGCAATTCGTCCGTCCCAGTCAAAGCCAGGGCGCTGAGTAATTACGAGTTGAGTTGAGGTGAAGGCGCTCCATTTTTCTGCGGTTTCGCTCATGTTAAACGTGCCTTCGTGGGAAACCCGCGCTGCTGCAATTAGCGGTTGTCCATCCTTGAGCACCGCGCGAAAGTAGCGCTGCACTGGCTGGGGTAAATCGGCGATTTCCCGCGCATCAAATGTGAGAGGTTTAATCGGCAAACGTGCAGATTCCAGATTGGCTCGCAGTTCCTTGGTACCCAGATGCCAGCGGTATGCTCCAAGGGCGATCGCGCCAACAATGCCAACTACAAGCGCCAGGATAATTAGTACGATCGGCGATCGCCACATGGTGATTCCTCTTGATACCTAAAAACGAGTTAATCAAGCGCCAGTCTTAAACCCATCTACCGACTACAACTCTCACGGTTCCATCTGCCAAAGTTTCCTCTTCTTCAACATGAAAACCCTCTGACTGCACCGCCGCCATCAAACTTTTGCGCGCGTATTTTTGACTAATTAAATTGACAAATTCCTGCTGATTAATTCGAGCGCCCCAAAAATCCGCCACCAATTCGTAATCCTCTCCGCTGCGACGAAAACCCAAATCGTAACCATTGGATTGCCGAATCACGTACTCGGCATTAGTTTTGTCACCCTGATAACCTCGTACCTGCACATTGGACTCTACTTGATAACCCAACTCTTCCAACACTTGATGCAGCAGTTCGCCGTTCTTGATCTGAACCTTGATAGTTGTGAAGTGTGACATATCACTTTCGGATTTTTGTGTGAAACGCTGATTTGATTATAATACTATAAACTGCAACAGTCAATAAGTTAGAAGTTGCGATCTTAAACTTGGTTTGAGCGTCAGCGAAAGCAGCCCAGTTACAATCCCCCGGCTTCATCTGTGCAGAAATTAAAAACATAGTATCCGATAACAATTCCCCCGATTCATCCGTGAGTTCGCTTTATTCAATCCTCCAATTCTTCAAATCTAAAATCTAAAATCTAAAATCGTATGATAGCCGACAATTCTAACCAACCCAGAGAATATGATGCCGTCCTCGGCGGCCAAAGTCAAATCCCGATCGCCGGCGCTGTTTTGGGAGGCATCGCCGGAGTCAAGCAGCGCTTCAACAGTCCTAGTATCGAGGCTCGGATTGCCGCTGTTAAAGACGCTCCTAAATACGGAGGCGCTGGTTTAAATTTAGCAATTGAGGCGCTGCTTGACCCCGCAGCAGAAGTGCAGCGAATTGCTTATTTAATTTTGCGACCGAGGACAGAACCTCTAGTGCGCCAAGCTTTAAAAGACTTCGTGCCTTATAAGCTTTTTGACTGCATCCGCAGTGTCAAAACTGGGACAAATCTTGCGATTAGTCCCGGAGGTGATCGCACGGCGAGTTTGCACGGGAAAATAATTAGAATTTGCGATGTAGATACAGGAGAAATACTCTATACTTTTGACAAGTATCCCCGCGCTCAAGAAACTTTTGTCATTTGTAAAGAAAGCGAAGTTTTTGTGAGGAGCAGAAATACTCCGAAACATCGTGCGATCGAAATTTGGCAGGGAGGAGAATTGCAGCATACTTCCCTCGGACATGAAGGGGAAATTACCGCAATTGTCATCAGTCCCGACAGTCAAGTTATCGCCAGCGGTTCGGCAGATACTACTATCAAAATTTGGAATTTAGAGACGGGAAAGTTAATCTGTACTTTTAGCAGCCTTTTAACTTGGGGATCTCATAAAGCAGGAATTGTTAGTCTTGCTTTTAGCCCGATCGCACAAACTCTCGCTAGCAGCAGTTCTGACGGTACAATTAAGCTGTGGAACCTCCGCAGCAGAGAATGCTCCCAAACAATTAAGGGTTACGCGAATTGTCTGGCTTTCAGCCCAGACGGCCAGACTTTGGCTACTGGCCGGTGGGACAGAAACATTCAACTGCGGCAGCTATCGAATCCAGATAGTTCAATCACTTTGGCAGGGCATTTTAACTCGATAAATGCGATCGCCTTTAGTCCCGACGGACGCACTGTTGTCAGCGCTAGTGCTGATGGTAATATCAAATTTTGGAATGCCAGTACCGGCGAACATATCCACACTCTTAGCGGACATCAAAACTCTGTTACTTGTCTTACTTTTAGCTGCGATGGTGAAACTATTATCAGTGGTAGCTTAGACAAAACTGTCAAAATTTGGGGAGTTAATTGAAGAAAGAAGGAAGTTCGGCAACGGATTCTGTAACGGATGTAGCGGATGGAAGAAATAGGGAATAGGGAAGAGGGCAGAAGGCAGAAGGCAGAAAGAAGAGGAAATCGACCTCATGATTTTCACAAATTAAGTACCTCCTAACCATTCAGGCGCTGGCTATATTTACAAATTCCAGATTCCCGATTCCTTGGTGCGTGAATCTACGCAAACAAATATAATAAATTTATAATTCCAGTTATTGTGCCAGCCGAGGATTGCGGAACTTGTTTTTGCATTACTACAAATACTTACGGTAACAATACTGATTAGTAGGCATTATTCAGCTTATTATCACTTTGTAAACGGTCGCCCAAAAGCCTGAGCGAGGTGCTATTTCTGAATTCTTTAAAGTAGCTTTAATATATCGCATAGGGGTCGGATGAGTATTCCTGCTAATTGTAATATTTGACTTAAAAAGTTTATGCTTAAAAGATAGGCTGGGGTTAAATATAAAATGCGCCCCAGAGTAACCATGTCACACTGCAACCAATCACTCTGTCGTTCCCGCTATCCCGCAGAAATGTGCGACACTGCTGCCAGTTGGCAACAAAAAGCCGATCGACTAACGGTAGAATTAAACACCACCCAGGATCTGCTTCACGCAGAAATCGATCGGCTCAAACAAGCCAACGAAACCCTTCAGGCCGCCGTCAGTTGTGCCCCAATTTTCCTGTGGGCAACCGACAGAGACGGCAAGTTAACCCTTGCAGCAGGCAAAGGATTAGAAAACTTGGGACTGAAACCAGGTGGAACTGTCGGGCTGTCGATTTTTGAAGTTTACAGCAGCCAGCCAGATATGTTAGAAAATATTGCCGAGGTATTAGCAGGAAACGATCGTACTTGGAACGTCCGAGAGAGGCATTTTATTCACGAAATTCGATCGGCAGCGCTGCGAGATGGAAACGGCGAAGTGGTTGGGGCAGTGAGTGTTTCTACTGAAATTACCGAGCGCGAGCAGTCCATCGCAACTCTGGAAATGGCAAATCAAGAATTAGAAGACAGACTTCAGCAGCAGACTGCTTTCTTCAATGCAGCACTTGCGGAAAGTGAAAAAAAGTACCGCAACCTCCTAGAAACCTCCCAAGAATTGATTTGGTCGATCGATATTGAAGGCCTCTTGACTTTTGTCAATTCCGCCACCAAACGCATCTACGGTTACGAACCGCCAGAAATGCTCGGCAGCCGCTTCACCGAGTTTTTGGTGTCCGAACAAAAAACCAGCCAAAGAGAAATATTTGCCCAACTTTTAGCGAGAACTAAACTTCAGCCACAAACCGCTAATTCTCCTTACGAAACAGTACACATTTGTAAAGACGGTACTCCCCTCCACCTGGGCGTCAACAGCATCGTCAACCAAGCTGAAAACGGCGCTATGTTAGGCCTGTGCGGAACGGCGACAGATATTAGCGATGGCTTGCGATCGGAAGAAGCACTCCAAGAAGCTACAGACCAACTTCGCGCAGTCTTGGATGCCGTACCCGGGATGATTTCTTGGGTAAGTTCAAATTTGCGGTATATTCGAGTCAACCAGCACTTAGCAACCTCGTTCAAACTGTCTCCTGAAAGCTTTGTCGGTCAAGAAATCAACTTTCTCGACAAAGGCTCGACTTTTGGAGAACTGATCGGAAAATTTTTTGACACTTCATCTCAGCAAACCTGCCAAGAAATAGAAATAGAAATTAACGGTCTCCTCCGCAACTATTTGATAGTAGCTCAGAAATACCATCAGGGAAGCGCAGCAGTTTCTGTAGGAATAGACATTACCGAGCGCAAGCGTGCTACCGCTCTAAAAAACCAATTAATCTGCTCGCTGCAAGAATCAGAACACAAATTTCGCAGCCTTTATGAGGCTACCAGCGACGCAGTAATGTTGCTTGACGAAAATGGTTTTTTTGACTGCAATCCCGCCACTTTAAAAATATTTGCCTGTAGCAACAAAAAAGAATTTTACGGTAAGCATCCGAGCGAATTTTCACCGCCATTTCAGCCTAACGGACAAGATTCAGCGAGTTTAGCGACCCAGAGAATGGACACAGCAATGCAAACAGGTAGCTGTCGATTTGACTGGGTACACAAACGACTCGACGGTTCAGAATTCCCTGCAGAAGTTCTGTTAAACGCTATGGAAATTAACGCACAAAAATTTTTCCAAGCAGTAGTACGCGACATTACAGATCGCAAACGGGATGAGGAGCAAATCAAAGCCTCCCTCGTCGAAAAAGAAGTCCTTCTCCAAGAAATTCACCACCGCGTCAAAAACAACCTCCAAGTTATTTCTAGCCTGCTGAAACTTCAGTCTCGTTACATTGAAGACGCCCGTGTTATCGAAATGTTAAAAGAAAGTCAAAACCGGGTGAGATCAATGGCTTTGGTTCACGAACAATTATATCAATCAAAAGACTTGTCAGACATTGACTTTGCTGACTATATCCAAAATCTTTCCCACAATTTATTCCAAGCTTATGAAATTCAGGCAGATGGCATCAAGTTAGAAGCAACCATTGCGCCGTCTTCGCTAAATATTTATACAGCAGTTCCTTGCGGATTAATTATCAACGAACTGGTGAGCAATTCCCTAAAGTATGCTTTTACAGGAAAAACTCAAGGTAAAATTCAAATAGATTTTACTTTAGATAATAACAAGGTTTGCGTGCTAACCGTGAGCGATAGCGGAATTGGTTTTCCTCCAGACTTAGATTATCGAAAGACCCAAACATTGGGTTTGCGACTGGTCGGGTCTTTGGTCAAGCAAATTCGCGGAAAAATAGAATTATTAGAAACAGCAGGCACGAGTTTTAAAATAACATTTTCAAAACCCAAATTGCCCTCTAAGGAGCAAAATTAATGTTACAAAGCAAAATTCTGATAGTTGAAGATGAAAGTATCATTGCGGAAGACATTTATGACAGTCTAATATCTTTAGGATATCTAATAACTGGTATTGTCTATTCGGGAGAAGAAGCGATTGAATCGACCGCAGAATTTCGACCTGATTTAGTTTTGATGGATGTTAAGCTGCAAGGAGAAATCGATGGCATTACAGCAGCAGAAGAAATTCGCTCGCGCTTTCAAATTCCTGTAGTTTATCTGACAGCTTATGCTGACGAAAACACTTTGCGGCGCGTCAATGGGACAAAACCCTTCGGCTATATTATAAAACCCTTTGACGAAAAAAACTTGCACACAACTATTCAATTAGCTCTCCACCGACATCAGTACGATAGCTTGACAAACTTGCCCAATCGTTTGCTGTTGCGAGAACTGTTAAGGCAGGTGTTAGACAAGCAAAAAGAATTGTCAGCAATGATTCCCGTTGTCACTTTCAGTTTAGATAGAATTAACCGGATTAACAGTACCTTGGGACACGAGATCGGCGACTTGGTACTTTGCACAGTTGCCCAGCGACTGAGTAAATGCACGGAGAAGATTAATATTCTGGCTCGTTTGGAAGCTGCCGAATTTGCCATTGTTATCGAACCCGTTGCTACAAAAAAGGAGGCTGCTAAGATTTCTCAAAATATTTTAGATATTGTAGCCCAACCTATGATTGTCAAAGAATCGGAACTTTACGTCACGGCGAGTATGGGCATTTCTTTATCTCCAAGCGATGCCAGCGATGGAGACGAATTGCTGAAAAATGCTTATACAGCTATGTACACTTCTCAGCAACAAGGTGGAAACAACTATCAATTTTATACTGCACAAGTTGCGGATAGTTCCATAAATATTTTTACTCAAGAAACTTGTCTCCGCAATGCTTTAAAGCGCTCGGAGTTTGAAGTTTACTATGAGCCGCAAATAGAAATTAAAACAGGTAAAATTATTGGTGCTGAAGCTTTGGTACGCTGGAATCATCCACAAAGGGGCAGAGTTTCCCCGGGGGAATTTATTCCAATGGCTGAAGAAATGGGCTTGATTGCACCGCTGGGCGAATGGGTATTAGAGACTGCTTGCAGGCAAACTAAAGCTTGGCAAACAAAGGGTTTGCCTCCGCTGCGGGTAGCCGTCAACGTGTCAGCCCGCCAGTTTGAACGAAAAAATTTGACGGAGAGAGTGAGCCAGATTTTGAGAGAAACTAATCTCGATCCTAAATGTCTGGAATTAGAATTGACGGAAGGTCTGATTTTGCAAGATGAAACGGCAGCAGCTCAAGCTTTTACGGTGTGGAGAGATATGGGTATTAGGATAGCAATTGATGATTTTGGAACGGGATATTCTTCTTTGAGTTATCCGAAACGCTTTCCGTTTGATGCGATTAAAATTGACAAAAGTTTTATTCGCAATATTGCAGACGATCGCCAAAATGCAGCCATTACAGTAGCTATTATTCAAATGGCACATTGCATGAACATGACGGTGATTGCTGAGGGGGTAGAAAATGAGCAGGAACTTGCTTTTTTGTGCGAGAACGAGTGCGACGAAATTCAAGGTCATTTTTTCAGTCACGCTTTACCAATGGCTGAGTTTGAAGCTCTGCTGAAAAGCGATAAGTGCTGGGATTTAGATCAATTCCGGTTGCAATCCTCATGATTGTTGAGTGTTGACTGTTGACTGTTGACTGATAACTGACAACTGCCCACTGACAACTGATAACTGACAACTGACTAATTTAAAAGATACGATCGCCCAACCAACTTCCCAGCCACAGCCCGAAACCCGAAGTAGCCACCAACAGGATAACCGTGTAAAGCCCACTGCTAGTGTGGATCAACCTTTCTGCGGCTACCATCCGCGCCACAACTCCAGCAATAATGCCGATCGCAGCCCAAGCCCCATAAACAGTCTTCTTAAACCCAGCGATAGCCAAGGCTTCGACGATCTTCCCCGAACCCGCCCCAGCCAAAACCCCCGCCCACGCCCCAATCCCCAGCCCGATCGCACCAGAGAGCCCGACGGGGCCGCCAGAATTCACCCCTACTTCCGCCGCCAGCCCGCACATCAAGCCGACAATCGCCCAACACACGGCCGCCACCAACGCCTTAACCCAATTCCCAGAACCCGTTCCCGCCATCAATCCCACCACTGTCACCACTCCCCCTACAGCCAACACAGCAGCCACAGCCCGCGACTCGGCCTCGGAACTGGCGAGCGCCCCCAAACCAGCCCCAACTGCCCCCCAAGCAGCCCCAGTTCGCATTCCTCCCGCCTGAAAACCCGCGATTGACCCCCCTACCGCCCCAGCCAAAACTAACGCCGCCAGCCACACTCTAGGCGTTGCCGAACCCTCCGCCAGCAAAATCGCGGCCCACAGCCAATCTGCACCGCAGATTAAAGCCCACATCCACAGCGGGGCGTCTGATTTCGTCAAAATCCAACCGGTCAAAGCGTAACTCGCCACGGCGATTGCCAGCGGCCACCAAGGGAAGCTTGAAGACTGTTGAGATGGCCGCACTTCCCTCGGCGGGCTTGGCGGTTTTGAGTATTGAGTTGAAAATTCTTTTTTCCTTTTCGAGGTAAGCTTTGGATAGTTTTGAGATGTCCGCGCTTCCCTCGCAACGCTTCGCCCAGGTTGCTTTCTTCCCCGCCATGCTTGGCGATTGTGAGTGGTAAATCGTTTCTTGCTTGAAGAGTTTTTTTGACTGAGAAATTTTTTGGAGGCGGCTTTTGGGCGGGTTTGACGACGCTGGGAACCAGACCTGGTGGCTGATTTTCCAGAACGCCTTCTCAGCGGCTTTTCCGGCGCAGGGGGCGGTGGCTGCGGAAACTGTTTTTCGATCGACCTCGATGATTCAGGCTGACTCAGAAACGACACCAACTGCTCGTAAGCTTCATTAATTTCTGTTAATCGTTGTTGAGCTTTTTGTTGCAGGCGATCGTTGTTGGCAAACCGATCGGGATGCCACACAAACGCTAAATCCCTGTAAGCGCGCTTAATTTCTTCTAAGGAAGCTCCCGGCTCAATTTCGAGGATTTCGTAGCATCGGTTAATGTCACCCATAGGCTTCGATCGGCAGTTGTTGGTAAATTTGCGTGAAGCGAAGCTATCCCGCAGGGAATCGTACTTAACATCTTGTACTATTCTCAGCCAAGCTGCACAGTCAAGCAATTTGAGATTGGAGATTTGAGATTGGGACTTACGCATCACAACCTTCTGAAACCGGGTTTTTTACCGTTTCTGCGAGCTGTAACGAAGTATGATGCAAAAAGCCCGGTTTCTGACCACCCGTGCGTTTACCGCTTGCGAGTCATAGAAGATAACATCCAAGATTTCTCTCTTTGACTGAGTAGGCGGTCTGGTTTTCTTGTTTCGTGGTAATAATGGCTCGATGAGTTCCCACTCTTTATCGGTTAAGCTGCGGGAGTACGACATTTTTTTCTGATCTTAGCTCATCATCAGAGATCCCCAATGGGTTCTATAAGCTTTACAGCTATTTAGGTGTACCTCACCAAACCGTGAATTGCTATATACTGGAGAAGACAATTTGCCCTCAAAAGCCAATGTCAGAATTGTACTCTTGAACTAAGAATAAATGGCTCATGCTTCCTTTTGCATCTCGTATTGTATGCCAAACTTTACTTTTATTGAGTCTGTTAGATATCCCAGCCACAGCAACCTAAGTCTGGATTGGGGCTGGACGAATTACTGATGGTATTGGACAAGGAGGCTCGGTTAAATTGAAACTATAAATTGACGGCAATAATGTCCGTTCAATATACGAGTTTTATTTGAATGGTACTATCTATGAGGCAACGATTAGTACAAAATTGGCTCATTGGGGGTTGAGACAGTGTTCACAAGATTTGTGTATAATTTTAAACCTAATTCCACCCAAGCCAACAATTTTATATTGACTGCACGCAACAAATAAATAATATAAATATCGAATGAATACTATCAGATATCGTCCAGCAATAGGTATTGGCTTAGTAACTGCTTGGAGCTTGTTTTACTGTGCAGTATCTAGCAATTTACCTATGCTCAATAAAATGGAACTCGACATTCAAGATCATCTAATACGACTGCATAAACCAAGGCTTATGCCAAAAGAAATTCTACTGCTTAAGATCAAGCAGCCTGCCCTTTTAGGATATAACTTTCATAACTTATATAAACTGAATACTTTCTATGCAATTTTAGTGAGAAGCTTAATCAACAGTGGTGCAAAGCTTGTAGTCATAAATTTGCCTACTCAAATGATCCAGTACATTGAGCTTGATACAGATACTCAGTTAGAACATCCCTTTCAAGAGTTGATTAGTAAATATTCAAACCAGATTGTTTTGGTGGCTCGTCCAAGTAACTTACCCTTAGAAACTTCAGTCATAAATGATTATCATAATTTACTTCCTTTCGATAATGAAAGTATAAATCCCTCTATTCCCCCAGAGCAGATAGTAAGTTACTTCAGATATGGATCACATCCCCAAAGCTTAGACAGCCCAGCTCGAAAAGCCGAGCTATTTTCCTATTTTAGCTATGAAGATGATCCAGATATTAATATACATCATAAGGTTAAATCTGTGGCAACGATGGCCTTAGAAAAATTCTATAGGAACTCAGGAAATCTCAAAGGTTTTCAAAGAATTACCAATTTACAAACTCTTTTATCTTTTCAAATGAACTTCTGGGGTTCTGCTGATACATTTCCTAGTATTGATATTCATTTTCAATGTCCTTCGTCTCAGCTAGAGATAGAACACTGTAATCCTTCCTTTGAACCCCAATCTATTCAGAAGCTCCATGATAAACTTGTATTAATCGATCTTCCCGAAGGGAAAGGATTTGAAACCTATCGAGAACTATCTCCTTTTGGGGAGATGTCTATTGCAGAAGTAGAAGCTAATCAAATAGCTAGTTTGATGACCCATTCATTTCTGACAAGAATCCCGAATTGGTATGACTACATAATCACAACTTTGGGTCTTGACTTCATAAGCCTATATATACTTAGGCCCGGCAAAAAGCATAAACTTATACCTGTTCATCTGCTGGTTGGCTGGCTTCTGCCGCTCTTGGTAGGAAGCTATGTAGCTTTAAGTTTTATCTTGTTCTATCAAGGGTTAATTCTTCCATTATCCATCCCCATCTTAGGTTGGGTTGGAACAGGTTCATGTGTAGCCATTTATTCAATTCTCAGGCAGTCTATCCAACAACAGCAGAAATTAGCTGAGCGACAGGCTGTTCTTTTGCAATCGCGGAAACTCCTCCATCGAGTCGCAACAGACATTCATGATGGCCCCCTTCAAGAACTCAAATTGGCAATGGATAGTATTGAACTTCTAGCCCTCAGTCATCCATCTCCCGTGATTAACTCAATCTTAGATCGATTAGAAGCAGTTGGGCTTGCTCTTCGCAATCAGCTCAGCAGCACACGTACAATTGCAGAAAAGCTAGAGATTACACCAGAGCTGCAATCAGGACTGGATCGGGGGATACACCAATGGCTCCAAAAACTGATTGACTCAAGAGAATTAACCCTGAGTGTCAAAGAGCATCTACAACCCTTGCGAGAACCCAAATCTGATAGTGCTTGGATTGATTCGAGAGAGGATATCTTTCGCTTTTTTCGAGAAGCGATCGCTAATGTGATTCGCCATGCCCAACCTCCAAACGGATCGGCCACGCAAGTTTCAGTCTCGCTTACTCAAAAAGATCATCAGTGCCGATTAGCGATCGAGAATAATGGAACTAGCCTAACCCCTATCTTATTAGATATTCCTCACAAGAAACGTCGTAGTGGTGGATATGGCACTAAACTGATGAAAACTATTGCCGCTGAGATCCCAAATGGGGCTTGGCAAAGGGTTCCATTAGAAGAAGGTGGGATGCAGGTAACACTTGAATGGACGATGGACACCCCATAATTTGATAACAAATAAGGGTATAACTACCCGATCAACCTACGTTTAATTGCCTCCATGCAAACTGCGATTCTGGTATTAGTAAGTTGACCATCAAGCTGATCGACATTCAGTTTTGCTTTGAGACTCTGGACGTAGTTCTGAGCTGTTTTGAGGGATATATGCATCCGATCTGCAATTGCCTGATCTGTAAGGGCTTGGTTACATAACAAGTCCAATACCGTTCTATCCTTATCAGTCAATGGCATTTCGTTCATTAAATTACGAGGAATCTTACACTGTCCAGCTAAAGCATTACGACCGCCTTCTAGAAAAGCATTCCGTCTTTCCATTTTATTAACGACAGCAAATCCCCCTTGATGTTCAAATATTTGCTTCAGGACTTGCCTTAAATAGCTTGGTTCGCTGGTATAGACCAGAACATTTAACAGAGGGTGATGCTCAAAAATGTGGTTGAGTAGCGCTAAACCTGGCTTGGCTGACTCCTCCCCTGTCAAAGTCCCAAATTGTAAGTCAACTACTACTAAATCTATGTTCTCTTGCTTGAGTTGCTCAATTCCCTCTTCAGGGGTTTCCTGAATAATGCAGGAACACTGAGGGTCTATCATTCTCAAAAAATCACAATTATTGTGACCGACTTCAGGGTGATCCTCAATGACCAGAAAGCGTTGTGTTTGATAACTCATAGTTTGACCGCCATAACTATTTTATCATTTCTTCAGCAGACTCGTTTTCACGACTATTTAGACTGCCTATAACGCAATACGGTTCAGTTAAGCTCGATCCCCCCTAGCCCCCCTTAAAAAGGGGGGGACAAGAACTTTCTCAAAGTCCCCCTTCTTAAGGGGGATTTAGGGGGATCTCCGAGGAATAAATAGTTTTAACTGAACCGTATTGGCCTATAACGTGAGCTTTTACTGATAATGATAATCATGAGGGGAAAGGCGAGTAGCCCTCGCCTTTTCTCTCCCTCCTCTATTGTATAAGTCTACAGAGTTACAATTTTGGCTTTATAACCTTTATGCTCTAGTTTTTGAACCTCTTTGTTAGCAGCTACACGATCTCGGAAAGTGCCAGCATTTATCCATTTTTTTTCATTAGGGCGGTGATACTGGACGCGGTATTCATGGCGATGTTGGGATACAAGCGCAACTTTTGTTGTTTGCTTCATAGGCTGAGCATTGGCTTGGAGGGGAACAGCAATGCCTAGCCCAAGGGTAGCTAGAGAGATGAGCGTAACCATTACTTTGTTCATGATTCAGACCTGTTTATAAAGTAGATAGTTTCATTCTGTCAGTCCAGTCTTCCGGTTGATAGGGGAGTAAGCGCAAATAATATTGCGTGTTTACGCAAGTGCGTTCAGAAAACGACTTAGAAGGAGAGCGATTTTTTTCGGGGGAGAGGGGCGGCAATCAGGGGTTTGAAAAATTAATCATCCCAAAGACCTAGTAGACAAACCTTTTGAGATATTTTAGGCGAGCGAGTAAAATCGACGCAGAATAGCAAGAATCGTTGCAATTGGTCGGACTTACCCAGATATCTACTCCATACTCCACTGTTTTTTGGCATTACAAGAGTTGGTGCAAAGATGAGCTACTTCAAAACATCAGACATCCTTCTGCTATAGCTACAATGAGAAGATACTTTCGTGCGATCGGGATCTGTGTCAGTGTCGGAAAATCAAGCTCCCACCTTCATCTTAGTTGACGGCCACTCCCTGGCCTTTCGCTCCTACTTCGCCTTTGCCAAAAGTCGAGACGGAGGCTTGCGAACTACGACGGGCATTCCCACCAGCGTCTGTTTTGGCTTTCTCAAGTCGCTGCTGGAAGTTATGGCCGCCCACGACCCCCAGTACATGGCGATCGCCTTTGACCTCGCCACACCCACATTTCGCCACGAAGCAGACGACACCTACAAAGCCGGTCGAGCCGAAACACCGGAAGATTTTAAGCCGGATATCAAAAACCTCCAAGAACTCCTCACCTATTTGAATTTACCTGCAATAACTGCTCCCGGTTTTGAGGCAGACGATGTTTTGGGAACTTTGGCAAACAAAGCCAGCGCGGCCGGTTATCAGGTCAAAATCCTCACGGGCGATCGAGATTTGTTTCAATTAGTAGAAACCGAAAAACAAATCAGCGTATTGTATTTGAGTACCGATGAGCTCCGGCGATCGGGAAAAGGCAAATCCCAAGAATACGGCCCGGAAGCAGTCAAAGAGAAACTCGGCATTTTGCCAGAACAAGTAGTAGATTACAAAGCCCTCTGCGGCGACAAATCCGACAACATCCCCGGAGTTAAAGGCATCGGCGACAAAACCGCACTGCAATTGCTGGAAGCTTACAATTCCCTTGATGGAATTTATGCAGCCATCGATGAGATTAAAGGGGCAACTAAGAAAAAGCTAGAAGAAGGCAAAGAAGCTGCTTATCATTCTCAACGCATGGCGACAATTGTCCAAGACGTACCCTTGGAAGTAGACTTAGAAAATTGCCAGCTCAAAGGTTTTGATGAATCCGCCTTGATCCCGATGCTGGAAAAATTAGAATTTAAGACATTTTTAAGCAAAGTCAAGCAAATTCAAAAACGGTTCGGCGGTGTAGAACAAACCGTAGAAAAGGGCGTAGAACAAACCATAGAAAAGAGTGTAGAAGACACAGTAGAAAACGGCGAACCCGATGCCCAACCCTTACTCCCCACAATAGATAAGTCACCTGCAACTTCTGAAAGTTCAGAAGACGACGACTTGTCGTTTTTTAGTCCTGCAGAAACCAAAGCCGCCCAGCAAGCAAACAAATTACCCATTAAACCCCGAATAATTCAAACAACCGAACAGTTAAACGAATTAGTCCAACTGCTGCAAACCTTCACCGACAAAGCCTCACCCGTGGCGTGGGATACCGAAACCACCGCCATCGAAGCGCGAGACGCCGAATTAGTCGGAATTGGCTGCTGTTGGGGAACAGGCGAAGAGGATGTTGCTTACATTCCCACCGGACATAAAACGGGCAAAAACTTAGACAAAGCTACAGTTTTAAATGCTTTGCGTCCGATTTTGGAAAGCGAGAATTATCCCAAGGCGCTGCAAAATGCTAAGTTTGATCGATCGATCCTGCGGTGTCAGGGAATCAAACTAGCCGGAGTAGTCTTCGACACCATGCTAGCGAGTTACGTACTCAATCCCGAAACCAGCCACAGCCTCAGCGAATTGTCAAGAAAATACTTAGGTATTGTCGCAAAAAGTTACAATGAATTAGTACCCAAAAACAAAACAATTGCTGACATCAGTATTCCGGCGGTAGCCGACTACTGTGGCATGGATGTTCACACCACATTTCAGTTAGTAGGTAAACTTAGAGCAGAATTAGATAAAGCTGATGAACATAACTTTGCCGATAAGTCTTTGCACAAGTTGCTGCTGGAAGTAGAACAGCCCCTAGAACCAGTTTTAGCAGAAATGGAATACTGCGGAATTCGCATTGATTCAGAGTATCTGCAAGAACTATCGCAACAGCTAGAAAAGAGCTTAAAAGAAATAGAAGAAAAGACTTATCAAGCAGCGGGGAGAAAGTTTAATTTAGGTTCCCCGAAACAACTCAGCGAAATCTTGTTAGAAAAAATCCCGGATCAGTTTCAGAAAAAGTCTCGCAAAACTAAGACGGGATACTCTACAGACGCCGCTGTATTGGATAAATTGCAAGGGGATCACCCGATTGTAGACGATTTATTAGAACACCGAACATTATCCAAGTTGAAATCAACTTATGTCGATGCTTTGCCGCAGTTAGTGCGTGCGGATACCGGGCGAGTGCATACAGATTTCAACCAAACTGCAACGGGTACGGGAAGGCTTTCTTCTTCCAATCCAAATTTACAAAATATTCCCATTCGCACCGAGTTTTCGCGGCAAATTCGCAAGGCATTTTTGCCGGAGTCAGGTTGGCTGATGGTGTCGGCTGACTATTCTCAAATTGAACTGCGAATTTTGGCTCATTTGAGTCAAGAACCTGTTTTAGTAGAAGCTTACCAAAATAACCGAGATGTGCATACCGTAACAGCTCAACTGTTGTTTGAAAAAGAGGAAGTAACCCCGGACGAAAGACGGTTTGGCAAAACGATTAATTTTGGGGTAATTTACGGTATGGGGGCGATTAAGTTTGGTCGTTCGATGGGCAAAACTTCAGCAGACGGCAAAGAGTTTATTAAGCGATTTAACGAGCGTTACAGTAAGGTTTTTGAATTTTTGGAGAAAGTAAAAAAAGAGGCGATCGCCCTCGGCTACGTTACCACAATTCTAGGCCGCCGCCGCTATTTAAAATTCGAGAGCGAAAGCCTCCTCGACTTAAAAGGCCGCAATCCCCAAGACATTCACTCCGATAGACTTAAATCTGTCAGCAGAGATGACGCCCAATCTTTGCGCGCGGCAGCCAACGCTCCGATTCAAGGCTCTAGTGCTGATATCATTAAACTTGCCATGATTGAGGTACACAAAATTTTGCAAAACTATCAGGCGCGGCTGCTGCTGCAAGTGCACGACGAATTAATCTTTGAAGTACCTCCCGATGAATGGGAAGAATTGCAACCGAAAATTAGAAGGGCGATGGAAAATGCTCTCCCACTTAGCGTACCCCTAACAGTTGACATCCACGCTGGGCAAAATTGGATGGAAACTAAATAAAACACAGAAATATGAGCCAAACTAAAATCGCCATTTTCCCAAAAATAAAAGCCTTAAGTGCAGTTGCTCTCCTGTTGCTACTATTCGGGTGTCCACAAAAGTTAGCGCCCAACAACTATCCTGTCAAGCGAGTCAGCGACGGCGACACCCTTGTCGCTAGCGATGCCGCCGGGAAAGATATTAAAGTGCGTTTTGCCTGTGTAGATGCACCGGAAGTCGCCCACACAAATGCTGAGAAAAATAGCAAAGCATCTGCACAAAAAAATCAATTTAAGTGGGGAAATCTAGCGCACCAAAGAATGCAGCAGCTAGTTAAACAAGGGGGGGGTCGCGTTGTTTTGACCGTCACCGATACTGACCGCTACGGTCGCAAAGTTAGCGAAGTTCGCTTGCCAGATGGTACACTTGCCCAAGAAGTTTTGATCCGCGAAGGATTAGCAATGGTTTACCGTCCTTACTTGAAAAACTGTCCGAGTGCAAGTGTTCTGGAACAAGCCGAAGCCGAAGCTAAGAAAAGTCGCCGCGGCGTTTGGGGAGACTCTAAGTTTGTTCCCGCGTGGAACTTTCGGAAGAGTGATAAATGATCGGAAGCAGGAAGTTAGGCAATGGATTGTAGAACGCATTTACGGCTTTAACGGATGGATTTTGAGTAGGGACACGGCACTGCCGTGTCCTGACGGGGAGCTAGGACTTTTAATAATTGGTATAAGATTGAGGATTGTAGCAATATTTTTTTTAATTGGTATTATGTTGTTGGTCTGGAATCGGGGAACCTGTATCAGATATTTACAGTCTTGGACTCATTCAGGTCTTGTTAAACCCGGTCTCTACTATAAATCTTAGGTTTAGCTGCTCCGCATCCGCCCAGAAACCGGGTTTCTAGAGCCAGATGTCGATCGTCCTAATTTAGTACAATACAATCTGGACGAGGTTCTGCTCCTACGGTCTGCAATCTGTGGAGTTTCGGCGATAGCTGACGCCAAATTAATCTAAAACCAGCCATGAGTTCGATCGCACTTTTCTCCGACCTGTTTTTTTGGAAAAGTCAACAAATGTGATAGGCTCCAGATAAACTAATAGACTGCTGACAAAAGCGGTCTATTGCAATTACCCAAAAATAACTTTAAGGGACATCAATGAATTTCAAACATCTGGTTATTTCCGGCCTGGCGCTGATGCTCGGTACTGCAATAGTAGGAAATGCGATTGCTCAAGAACTGACCGAAAACCAAAAAACGGTTATTTGTCGCTTGAAAACAGAAGTTGACCAGCGGAAAGGCAACGGTCAAAAGTTAGTATTTGTGCCGTTGCTGGGTCAAGTTCGCAAGCACGTTTCCTCTCCTTTTAGAGCCACACTGCATCCTAATGTGGAGTATGTTTTTGTTGCCACTTGCGACGGAAATTGTCAGGATTTAAACTTATCTCTCAAGGATGCAAGTGGTCAGGAAATCGCTGTGAGTCAAAAAACAGGCGAACTGGCGTCAATCTCTTTTACTCCCCCATCCCAAGGCGAATATCAAATCACTGCTAAGCCTGGGGAATGCACGACGGCAGAGGGTTGCAGTTTTGGCATGGGAATCTTCGTTCCAGCAAGTGCGAGCGTACCTAATGCTTCCCAAATTCCTGCTGAGATAGCACAATTTCGACTTTGCCAGTAGAGGAGAACTTACAAGTTGTGAGTTGTGAGTAGAGTTAAGTTGTGAATAACAAATCTAACTCATAACTTGCAACTTATAACTCGTAAATTTTAATTAGTTATTCACAACTTCGCCCAACTGTCAAGCAGAGAAAGCAGTGGAACCCTGCACAGACCCGAAAGTGCCGAAATTTGGTTGGGGATGAAAAACTATATTTACCCTCACGCAGGCATCAATTAGAATATAGATAGTGCCTCTCAGGGTGACGAGTATATTGCCCATGTCTTCAACCTTAGCCTCGAAAAATCAACCCCATCACCCTCCTCAAACAGATTGGAGAAATCTGTTCAGTCGCTTGGGTATCAGGCAGAAAATTGGCTGCGGATACGCCTTGGTCATTGGTATTGCCGTTTTGGGTGCTGTGGCGGGACGGGGAGTAGAATTTTATTACAAACAGCAGGTTCGAGAAAAACTGGCGATCGACCGAGATAAAGGGGAAATCCTGACCAACCTCAATAGTACGGTACAGGAAGTCAGAATTCACCAGCAAAAGCTGGCGAGTCTGACGGCAAAACCGCAAATTTTCGATCGCGAACGCTCGGAATTCCTGACTCGCGTTGCTCAGATGAGCGGCATCCTCGAACAACTGCAAACCTTTCCACCGACAAAGAATCCCGAGGTGGCCAAAGACTACGAACTGCTTCAACAGTTCGTTCAAGTCAACGGCAAAACAGTAGAATCATACTTTCAAGAAGTACAAAAATTGTTGGCGAATGCGAAATTATCTGGTTTAAATCCAAAGCAGCAGCAGGCTTTTCAGCGGAATTTGAACAATTTTGTGGCGGGCGAAACCGCTTTGAAACTCGAACAGTTTTCGCAGGATTCAGCCAAACTGGCCGGCAGCTTTGGCGAGAAAGCAGACGAGGCATTGAGTACCTACGACAAAGCAGAAAAACTCGGAACTCTAATTCTCATTGGCTCTCTCTTGATATCAGCCGCGAGCGCAGCAATTCTAGCAGCATACACCAGCGGGGCGATCGCTCGCTCCTTAGAAGCCACCACCCTCATCGCTCAGCGAGTCACAGAAGAATCGAACTTTGATTTGCAAGTACCTGTCACTACTTCCGACGAAGTGGGAATGCTAGCAATTTCCCTCAACGAACTAATCCAAAGAGTAGCGGAATACACAGAAGAATTGCACGAAGCAAAAGTAGCCGCCGAAGCTGCCAACCGCTCCAAAAGTGCATTTCTCGCCAACATGAGCCACGAACTACGCACCCCCCTCAACGCCATCATTAACTACAGCGAAATGCTGCAAGAAGATGCTCAAGATTCCGGTTCAGAAGACTTTCTGCCGGACTTAGAAAAAATTCAAACCGCAGGCAAACACCTGTTGGATATGATTAGCGACATCCTCGATATTTCCAAAATAGAAGCCGGTCACGTCACGCTTTATTTGGAAAATTTCGACGTGGCAACGATGATTGAAGAAGTGATGACTACGGCTCAACCGCTAGTAGAAAAAAAAGGTAATGCTTTAGCACTGAAAACCAAAGGCGAACTCGGCACAATGTACGCCGACCAACCTAAAGTGCGACAAATTCTCCTCAATTTGCTCAGCAACGCTGCCAAGTTTACCGAAAAAGGCGTCATTACTATCGGCGTGGAAAGAATTAAAATTGAAAAATCAAGATCGGCGAAACAAAATAAAAATAATGATTTTCACTCGGGTTCCAACTACACTTCTCAAGTTTTAATGTTTCGAGTCAGCGACACCGGCATCGGCATGACGGACGAGCAATTAGAGCAGATATTTAAACCTTTTACCCAAGCTGATGCTTCGACTACCCGCAAGTACGGAGGCACGGGTTTGGGATTGACAATTAGCCAGCGTTTGTGTCAAATTCTCGGCGGCGAAATTAGCGTTGAAAGCGAGGACGGTAAAGGTTCAACTTTTATTGTTAGTCTCCCGGAACGGGTGGTGATGCAGGTATGAAGTCAATCGATTTTAGATTTTAGATTAAAGAATTGAAGCATTAACCTCACGGATAAATTCGGGGGGCAAGTTTCATCGGATACAGGTTGTTTATTTCTCCACGGAGGAATCCGGGGGCTTGTATCCTGGATGCTTTCGGTCAGGCAAGATATGGATTTTGACACGGATACACGGATTAATTATTGAGCATTCGTCAATAGTCAGGAGGCAGATGTTCAAGGAAAAAGAAAAAGGGAGGAAGGAAGAGAGAAATTTTAAAAAGTATTGATATAGCAACCGCTTTCGTCGGTTTGGTCATAAAGTGTAAATAGCCCCACCCAATTGCGGTGCGATCGCAAAACCGATCTCCAAAGTTGTACTCTTAAATATCAATACTTCGGACAGTTTTTGATTACCAACCGTAGAATAAGGGTTTCAATGCTCCAAGGCGATCGAGCTATCAACGAAAAATCGAGGGTTTCAGACGACGAAATAAAAACATTCGGACTATTGAAATATCAGGGCTTATGAATATTACTCGCGTCTCAGTTGACTCAGCAGGCAATCAGGCTAATCAAGGCGCCTCGATATCATCCTATCCTTCCATTTCGTCCGACGGGCGGTTTGTGGCGTTTGAATCTCCAGCATCCAACCTCGTGCAGGGGGACACTAACGCTAGCGGTGATGTTTTTGTGCGCGACACGCTAGCCAATACCACCACCCGTGTCTCTGTTGACTCAGCAGGCAATCAGGGGAACAACTTTTCCTCCGAGCCCTCTCTCTCAGCTAACGGGCAGTTGGTGGCATTTGGGTCTAGTGCCACAAACCTCGTACCGGGCGACACCAACAATAGCGGCGACATCTTCGTGCGAGACTCGTTGACGAATACCACCACCCGCGTCTCTGTTGACTCAGCAGGCAATCAGGCGAATGCAGGCTCCTCCGCTCCCTCTATCTCAGCCGACGGGCGGTTTGTGGCATTTTTCTCTTTTGCCACAAACCTCGTGCCGGGGGACACTAACAATAGCGGCGACATCTTCGTGCGAGACTCGTTGACGAATACCACCACCCGCGTATCTGTAGACTCAGCAGGCAATCAGGGGAACCAGTATTCCGACTATCCCTCCATCTCAGCCGACGGGCGATTTGTGGCATTTGGGTCTGATGCCACAAACCTCGTGCCGGGGGACACTAACAATAGCGGCGACATCTTCGTGCGGGACTTGTTGACGAATACCACCACCCGCGTATCTGTAGACTCAGCAGGCAATCAAGCCAACAGGGAGTCCTACGACTCCTCCCCGAAAGCCAGCGGGTCCTATGATCCCTCCATCTCAGCCGACGGGCGGTTTGTGGCATTTTGGTCTGGTGCCACAAACCTCGTGCCGGGGGATACTAACGATAACCCTGACATCTTCGTGCGGGACACGCTAGCCAATACCACCACCCGTGTCTCTGTTGACTCAGCAGGCAATCAGGCGAACAATTACTCCGTTTTGAGCCCCTCCGTCTCAGCCAACGGGCGGTTTGTGGCGTTTGATTCTCTTGCCTCCAACCTCGTGCCGGGGGATACTAACAACAGACACGACATCTTCGTGCGGGACTTGTTGACAAATACCACCACCCGCGTCTCAGTTGACTCAGCCGGTAATCAGGGGAACAACGGGTCTTTTGAGCCCTCCATCTCTGCAGATGGGCAGAGAGTAGCGTTTTCATCTGAGGCCAGTAACCTAGTACCGGGGGATACTAACTTTACTTACAATAGCCGCCTCGATGTCTTTGTTTCTGACACCGGCAGCACTCCAGGCAATAACCCTCCTGATAACAGCATCAACGGCAGTCCCGACAACGACATCCTGACTGGCACCAGCGGCAACGACATCATCAACGGTGTGGAAGGGAATGACGTACTTATGGGCTTGCGAGGCAACGATATCCTTGTCGGGGGCGACGGCAGCGATATTCTCAATGGTGGCAAAGGTTTCGACACTCTCAATGGTGGTTTAGGAAACGATATTCTAGTCGGCGGTGGGGGCAACGATGTTTTTGTTTTAGGTATCGGATTGGGAGTTGATACAATCGTTAATTTCGTCAAGTCTCAAGATACCGTGCAATTAATCAATGGCTTGACCTTCGGACAGCTATCAATTTCGCCGGGAACTGACGGCACATTAATTACAGTAACCAGCAGCGGTGAAGTTTTAGCTTCTTTGATAGGTGTTGCTCCCAATCTCATTGGTTCTGAAGATTTCATCTCGGTCTAGAGATAGTAAAGTGGTCATTTGTGAAATCACTTTTACTCAGGGAACATGATTAAAATTGGCCAACAATCATTGTAAGTTTTGATAATTCCCAGGTCAAAACCTAGGAATATAGCAAGCCTAAAGAACAAAGCCTTGTACAACAGTAGTTTTCAAGACTCCTTCAAAAGTGCGTTCTGTCTTGTCCACCAGCACAACTACATTGCGCCCGTTCGGAGACAAACGAACTTCTCGGATTGAATAAGAGAACACCCAATCTTGAAAATTGTTCAGCGTTCCGAGGACACGCTGCCGACCGTTATGATTAATTACAAGACGCATGGCCGCGCTTTCTTTGCCAGCCGAAGCATTTTTTTGCCGCTGTTCCAGGCGAATTTGTAAAGGCTTTGCTGTATTGACTTTGACGGCGACTGTCTCGCTTCCATTGGCTCCGGGAGTACGAGAAATAATGTTCAGTTTAGTTCCTGCTTGAGGAGGAGTTAACTTCAAAGTTTGCCTGCTATTCCAACTTTTTTTAAGCAAGTCATCTTCTGCCATTTTAGTGCTTTTATTGGAGTCTGGCTCGCCATATTTAGTTTGAATACACCCATTTTTGATGCAGGAATTTGCAGCAACTTGGAAAATTTGCAATTTTGCTTTGGGAATTCCCGCTCCTGTATCTCTGGAACTTTCTAGATACAAGTAGTAATTGCTGTCGGCGGAAAAACCCGACATCCGGTGTGCGGCACGCCAGGTATTTGCCAAAGCTTCAGGGGCAAGTGCGATCGCGGCACTTGCTATAATACCTAACCAAATTAAAGGTAAAATTTTCATAGCTATATAGTCCTGTTCTGAGAGTTATAGCGGCTGTTATTGATGCGTAAAACAATAACGCTTTGGGTTTAGCTATACGACTGTGACGATTCTCAAGTCCTCTCTCCTATTTACATGAGACTTTCTCTTTTTTCCGCAGGAGACTGTTTAAGAATGTGCAGTTTTTTCAAGTCGCACTAGAAAGCATTTTTAATGTGAGAGTTGCTTTTATCCAAGAGTGCAACTTTTAGGGGGCCACAGTTTGCTTTTGGCTGCCAGAGACTGCGACAAAGGACGGAAATACCTATCTCAAGATAGGGGAACACCGATCCGTCCCCCCTCCGCAAGTCCTTACAATGACAATTGTACGAGCAATCAAGGAATTGCCTCTACAGCAGCCATCATTTTCAATTCAGGGAATTAAAATTTATGCAACCGAATAATCCAAACCAATTTACAGAAAAAGCCTGGGAAGCCCTCGCGCGCACCCCTGAAGTTGTCAAAGCAGCTCAGCAGCAGCAGCTAGAAAGCGAACATTTGATGAAAGCTGTGCTGGAACAAGAATCGGGACTCGCTAGCAGCTTATTTAACAAAGCGGGAGTTTCTGTAGCAAAATTGCGCGATCGCACTGATGAGTTTATCAGCCGCCAGCCGAAAATTACTGGAAGCGGCGGCAACGTTTATCTCGGTCGTTCTCTCGACACTTTGCTCGATCGCGCCGAAACTTATCGCAAAGAGTACGGCGATGAATTTATTTCGATCGAGCATTTGATACTAGGTTACGTTAAGGACGATCGCTTTGGCAAAAACCTACTACAAGAATTTAAACTAGATGAAGCCAAGCTCAAAGATATCATTGCCCAAGTCCGGGGGAACAACAAAGTGACAGATCAAAATCCAGAAGGCAAATACGAAGCGCTGGAAAAATACGGCCGAGATTTGACAGAAGCCGCGCGTCAAGGCAAACTCGATCCAGTAATCGGACGGGATGACGAAATCCGCCGCACGATTCAAATTTTGAGCCGTCGCACCAAGAATAACCCGGTATTGATTGGGGAACCGGGAGTCGGCAAAACTGCGATCGCCGAAGGACTCGCCCAGCGAATTATCACCGGAGATGTGCCGCAATCTCTCAAAGACCGACAATTAATTAGCTTAGATATGGGCGCATTAATTGCCGGGGCAAAATTCCGGGGAGAATTTGAAGAACGCTTGAAAGCGGTACTCAAAGAAGTGATGGATAGTAACGGCAAAGTCATCTTATTTATTGATGAAATTCACACCGTTGTCGGTGCGGGCGCAACTCAAGGCTCGATGGATGCCGGCAACTTACTTAAACCCATGTTAGCGAGGGGAGAATTGCGCTGTATCGGCGCTACAACTCTCGACGAATACCGCAAGTACCTCGAAAAAGATGCGGCACTAGAACGCCGTTTTCAACAAGTTTATGTTGACCAACCGACAGTTGAAGATACTGTCTCGATTTTGCGGGGCTTGAAAGAACGGTACGAAGTTCACCACGGCGTTAAAATTTCTGACAGCGCCCTAGTGGCGGCGGCTACTTTGTCTACTCGATATATTAGCGATCGCTTCCTTCCAGACAAAGCCATTGACTTAGTTGACGAAGCAGCCGCTAAACTCAAAATGGAGATTACCTCCAAGCCGGAAGAACTAGACGAAATCGATCGCAGGATTTTGCAGCTAGAAATGGAAAGACTGTCGCTGCAAAAAGAAAGTAACGCTGCTTCGATCGAACGCTTGGAAAGACTGGAAAAAGACTTAGCAAACCTCAAGGAACAGCAAAGCGCTTTGAATGCCCAGTGGCAATCGGAAAAAGGTGTCATCGGCAGCATTCAAAAGATTAAAGAACAGATTGATAAGGTTAACATTGAAATTCAGCAAGCTGAATTAAAATATGACCTGAACCGCGCTGCTGAGTTGAAATATAGCAAGTTAACGGAATTGCAAAAACAATTGCAAGAAGCAGAAGCTCAACTTTCAGCCACTCAAACTACAGGTAAAAGTTTGCTGCGGGAAGAAGTCACTGAAGCTGACATTGCCGAGATTATTTCTAAGTGGACGGGAATTCCGATCAGCAAGTTGGTTGAATCGGAAATGCAGAAACTTCTGCAGTTGGAAGATGAACTGCACAAGCGGGTAATCGGACAAGATGAAGCGGTGACGGCGGTTGCAGATGCAATTCAGCGATCGCGCGCAGGTTTAGCCGATCCCAATCGTCCGGTGGCGAGTTTTATCTTCCTCGGCCCCACGGGTGTTGGCAAAACTGAGTTAGCCAAAGCATTAGCGTCTTATCTGTTCGACACCGAAGAAGCGATCGTCCGAATTGATATGTCGGAATACATGGAGAAACACGCGGTTTCGCGGTTAATTGGTGCGCCTCCGGGATACGTCGGCTACGATGAAGGTGGACAATTAACTGAGGCTGTGCGCCGCCGTCCTTACTCCGTGATTCTATTCGATGAAATCGAGAAAGCGCACCCGGATGTATTCAACATCATGCTGCAAATTCTGGATGACGGCCGCGTTACCGATGCTCAAGGTCACACAGTAGACTTTAAGAATTCTGTGATTATTATGACATCGAATGTGGGTTCTCAATACATCTTAGATGTGGCGGGAGATAACGAACAAATGCGGAGTCGGGTGATGGAAGCGATGCGGGGAACTTTCCGCCCAGAATTCTTGAACCGGATTGATGAGATGATTATCTTCCACGGTTTGAGCAAGCGCGAATTGCGGCAGATTGTGCTGTTGCAAGTTAAGCGCTTGGAAAAACGGTTAGCCGATCGCAAGATGTCTCTGAAGTTGTCGGAATCTGCGATCGACTTCTTAGCAGAAATTGGTTACGATCCGGTTTACGGTGCGCGCCCTCTCAAGCGAGGAATTCAACGCGAGTTGGAAACGCAAATGGCGAAGGGTATTTTACGGGGAGATTTTGCTGACGGCGATACCATTTTTGTGGATATCGAGAATGAAAGGTTGGCGTTTAAGCGGCTGCCGGCACAGTTAGTGACTGCGAAATAATGTGAGTAGGGTGGGCTGCGGCCCACCTTATTTTTTTGAGGCGATGGTTCTTTTTTTTACTGCTGATGGACGCGGATGGGATTGCGGGCGATCGTTCTTAAGGGCGATCGCTTTCTGATTTATCTTTTTTCTGTTCTTGGTGTTCTCGAACAGATTTCGTCAGCAGGTACGTTGCCAAACTGCTGACGGATCTGCTTTCTTCTTCTGCCCATTCTTCCAGAGCTTTTTGAATTTCCTCTGGTAGGTATGCGGTAACTCTTCCCCGTGAAGCCATTCGTTGTACTGCAAAACATTTCAACACAGTCCATCTTACGCTGTTTTGAGTTAAGACCGATAAAAATATTTCATTTTAAGTTATTTTGTATTAATGTACGTCACAATGTGTTATAATGTTACCTGTAAACAGTCAGAAGCCAGCCCCTCACTGTCCAAGGTTACGGGCTGGCTCTGGCTCCAACATTCACTGGAGACGAATTCTATTATGACGTACAAAGAACGCTTGTGCTGTTGGGCGATCGCCCGTCTGTTACCCACTAAGCAATGGATGATTGTGGCCCGGTTCCGCAGTCGTTCAGATGCAGACGGGCATTTTCAGTTTCTGCGTCAAACTATACCCCACGTTAAGTTTGAGGTTGTGTTCGATCGCAGTGGGGACAGTCACCGTTTATCCGCGTTGGGCAGCCCTTCCAATCCCGTCACCAGCGCGTTATAAATGGTAATTTTCGTGGCGATTTCAGTTAACTAAACATTGGCGATCGCACTTTTTTTGATAAGTGCGATCGTCCTTCCTTTGTTGAGTCCCCCTCTGCGGGGACGAGAGTTTCTGTAGAAGCGATTTCAATCGCCGAGTTATCTGTTAGGCTGTCTCTACTAACTTACTTCCGCACCATCACAGAGCGAATTACAGCATTCGGCTGATACTTATTAGTCTCATGAACACTGCCTTGACTAGCCCCGTAAACCCCCGCATATTGCCTCCCTTCAGCCTTGGGAGCAAAGCGAATTTTTTTATTAGGTTGGTTGGCAAAGACAAGTACTTCGACCGATTCATAGCCCGTGTTATAACCTAAAGTAGCCTTGCCATAAATTGCCTCCGCTTGTTTTAATGTCATTCCCGGCCCGACACCCTCAACTGTTTTATAAATGGGATTGTCAGTCATCAAATCTTCAATGACATCCGCATCTTTCAGCTTTGTACGAAAAGGATAAATAATCCAATATTGCACTTGTCCCGGCTGGCTGACAGCCACAGCCTCAAAGCCTTCTCCTGGTTTAAAAGGAGATTCCTTAAACTGCGCCGTGGAACCCAAAGCTTTTTTCAATTCTCCGAAAGTCATCCCCAGCTTCGCCGATCCAATTCCGCGCTCGGAAATTGTTAAACTTGCAGCAGGTGTTTTTTGAGCAACCTTTGCCACTTCTGGCAGCGCCTTTGTACCCACATGCGCCACAGCGGCATCGGGCCTCGATATTGCTCCCAGATAAGAGCAGATCGCCAGCAAAACAGCTATCATTGATCCAGACAAAACTTTAACATTCAACATGGCTAATTCTCCTAGATTTCAAATGCGACTATCTACCCGTATCTTTTTCGTTTACGTTAAGAAACCGGGGTTTTTGCGTCCAGGACTACTAACTTACTTCCGCACCATCACAGACTTAATTACAGCATTCGGCTGATACTTATTAGTCTGATAAAATCCCCCTTGACCAGCGCCATAAACTCCCGCAAATTGTTTCCCTTCAGCCTTGGGAACAAACATAATGTTTCTCGTGGGTTGCTTGGCAAATACAACCCCTTCTCTCATTTCATTATCTACGTTATAAGATAAAGTAGCCTTACCGTAAATTGCCTCGGCTTGTTTCAGATTCATTCCCGGCCCGACACCCTGAACTGTTTTATAACTAGAATTTTCAGTCATCAAAAGTTCAATGACATCGGTATCTTTTAGTTTTGTACCCGCAGCGTAGATAATCCGATATTGCACTTTTTGCGACAGGCTGACAGCCACAGCATCAAAGTCTACCATAAAAGGAGACTCTACCTTAAACCGTGCCGTGGAACCCAGAGCCTTTTTCAATTGTCCGAAAGTCATCCCGACCTTCGCCGCTCCAATTGTGCGATCGGAAATTGTTAAACTTGCAGAAGGTGTTTTTTGAGCAGCATTTGCCGCTTCTCCCAGCACATTTGTAGCCCCAGGCGCAATAGCGGAACCGGGAGTCGAAATTAAGGTGAGGTAACTGCCGATCGCCAGCAAAGCAGCTATCATTGATCCAGACAAAACTTTAACATTCAACATGACTAATTCTCCTAGATTTCAAATGCGACTATCTACCCGCATCTTTTGGGCTATCCTGGGCCTCACCCTCCTAGTTTGGATTCTCAGAGGTGTTGGCCTCTTGACATTCATTCCCGGTGGTGTCATTTGGATACTGATTTTGCTTTCTTTTGTGGCGGGCATCCTCAGCACTTTACTCCGTAGGTAAGCCAGCATCCGGCAAATAACAAATAACAAATAAAAATTAACCAATTATTTTAATTGTGATTGTTTCATTGCCTTGCCCACCGTCACATTTAACTGAGCGCCCATCAGCATCACCAAAGCAGAAAGATTGAGCCACAGCAGCAACACAATAAAAGTTCCGATCGTTCCGTAAGTCCAAGTGTAATTGCTTAAATGCAAAACATAAAACCGAAATAAAGCTGAAAATAGCGCCCACAAAATAGCAGCAAAAACAGCTCCCGAAAAAATAGGAATATCTGGTTGACGGCGACTAGGCCCGTAGCGGTAAACAAAGGCAAAAGCCAGTGATACAATTCCCAAAGAAATCGGCCACCGCCACAGACGCCAAACAGCTAACAGTTGCGACTCCAAAGGGCAATTGCCGGCGAGTAGCAAGCAATTTTGGACATCTTTTAAATCGCAATTGGCGACGGACTCCAGCAGGCAACTCTGGCGGGCAATAGCTTGTACAATTAGGTCGCTGACAAATACTACTCCCGATGCCAGAATCAATAGTATAATTGTACCGATACTCAGCGCCAGAGAAATAAGTTTGGCTTTCCAAAATGGTCGAGTTCGATCGCTCGGGATTTCATGGATGCGATCGAGTGCAGCCATCGCCGCGCTCATTACTCCAGAAAATGCCCAAATCGCCACAAGAAAGCTCACGGAAAACAGCCCTTTATTGCGAGTTAACAGAATTTCTTTGATTAAGCCGCGAATCAAATTCCGAACGTTATCGGGTATTACCTCCCCCAAAAGGCCGGCGAGTTGATAAAGTGTTGACTGCAAAGGTTCAAAGAGAGCGATCGCAGATAAGATAGCCAACAACCCCGGAAACAGCGCCAGCATAGAATTGTAGGCCATTTGCGCCGACAGCCCCGGCAAGCGCTGCTCTCCCGCCTTAGCGCCGACTTCCTTGAGCGTGCCCCAAGTCAAACACCGACAAAACAGCCAAAAAGCACCAAATTTCCTTTTGAGAGCTCGAAGCAGCCTTAAAAGCGCCTTAAACAAAGCTAAAATCAGGTAGCGCAACCAGTAAAAAATGTTCATAGCGCACAGGAAACGGGGCGAAAGATGAGGTAAAACAAGTCGTTAATTAATTAAGCCATTATCAACTCGCAATTGCCAATTCCCAATTGCCAATTCCCAATTCCCCAATCTAAAATCTAAAATCTAAAATCTAAAATCAATATTATGGCTCAGGATGTCAGACAGTGGTTAGATGAAATCAAGCGGCTGCAACAGCAGTTAACAGAAGTTTCGCGCGATCGCGATGAGGCCGGTGAAAGTGCTGCTCAGTGGCGGCAACTCTACAATACCGAAGCCGAACAGCGGCGGAATGATGCCAAATTAACTCAGCAAAGCATCGCTTCTCTGGAAGCACAAATAGAGCAATTACAAAGTTTCTCCCCCATTGTCTCCGAAGGCGAGGATGCTGGAGTTGCTCGACAGCAGGAAGTCGCACAACTGCAAACAGTAGGCGAGCTTAAAGCTAAGTTAGCAGAAGTTCTCCAAGAGCGCGATCGGGCGATCGAACAAGTTAAACAACTCACTCAAGCCCTCAAACAAGAAGAAGCCCGTCACGCCGAAACTAGCAAAAATTTAACTAGCGCCCTCGGAGATGCCGTTGACTTGCTCACGAAATCACAAAATCCTGCCCCTGCAAAAACCGAGACAGCATACTCTTTAGAGATAGTACCTGTTACCACCCAAAATCCGGGAGAAACTGCGATCGAAATCCGCCACAATCCCGCTCAACTTCCGCCTTCTAAAAACCAGTTACTTCAGCTACCACCTTTTAATCAGTAGTCAGTAGCCAGTAGTTATTAATCATACCAAATCCGCTTTTATCATCCGTCTTTTCTTCAGTCGGCGGAGGCGGACTTCATTTTGCAGGGAGCGATTTCAATCGTCTATCAACAAAACTGACCAACCCGGACTTAATATGACGCCTAATTTTCAAGCAAAAACAACAGTCCGATTGCCATAAACTAAAACACGATTTTGTAAATGATATCGCACCGCCCTTGCTAACACAACTCTTTCTAAATCTTTACCTTTGCGAACCAAATCCGACACTTCATCGCGGTGACTCACGCGCACAACATCTTGTTCGATAATCGGACCCGCATCTAAATCGGGTGTAACATAGTGGGCTGTTGCACCGATAATTTTTACCCCTCTTTCATAAGCCCTTTCGTAGGGATTTGCACCCACAAACGCGGGTAAAAATGAATGGTGAATATTAATCACATGGGGAAATTTTCTGATAAAGTCTTGACTCAAAATTTGCATATATTTAGCCAAAACTACTAAGTCAATCTTATATTTATTAATTATTTCTAACTGTCGTGTTTCTTGAATAGCTTTATTGTCTTTAGTAATGGGAATATACTCAAAGTCGATACCGTATTGTGCGGCAAGAGGCTTTAAATTTTGATGGTTGCTGATTATCAGCGGAATTTCACCTCTGATTTCTTGAGATTGTTGTCGCCAAATCAAGTCTAATAAACAATGATCTTGACGGCTGACCCAGATCGCAATCCGTCGAATTTTTTGGGAGAAATGCAATTGCCAATTTGCTTGTAAGTCCTTGGCAATTTCACTAAAAGCAGGTGTTATCTGTTCGGTGGTTAAATCAAAATCATCTAATTGCCATTCTAGCCGACTCAGAAATAATCCAGCGGTAAAATCGGTATGGTGATCCGCGTGAATGATATTGCCATTATGGGAGGCGATAAAATTGGCAAGTAAGGCGACAAGCCCCTTGCGATCGGGACAGGCAATTAACAGGGTTGCAGTAGGCTTGGTCATAATATAATGATGACAAAATTGTCTGGCTGAGTCGCTCGAGAAAAAAGCGATCTCACAGGGGTTTATTGATACGCTTAAGGGCGGGCTCTTCGGCCCACCCCACAAGGAATTTTAACTGAGAGTGTAACAGGCTAGAAAGCCTGTTTCTATGGGCTTAGGGGCGGGCTTTTCGGCCCACCCCACAAAAGATTTTAACTAAGAGTGGAACAGGCCAGAAAGCCTGTTTCGATCTTCCTTCTTCGTTCTTCCCTGTTCCCTCTTCCTTCTTCTAAAATCCCATCGCCCCAGCTACTGCATCCAAAGTCGGAGCAATGCCACTTTTAAACAGATTGTTGCTGTGATTAATGGCGGTATCCGGGTCTTTTAAACCGTTACCAGTCAGCACGCAAACCACCGTCGCCCCAGTCGGAACTTGGTCTTTCACCTTCAGCAAGCCGGCCACAGAAGCTGCACTCGCCGGTTCGCAGAAAATTCCTTCCTGCGATGCTAACAAACGGTAAGCATCCAGAATTTCGGCGTCGGTGACTGCCACAAAACCGCCGCGGCTGGCTTCGGAAGCTGCGATCGCCTGTTTCCAGCTAGCAGGGTTGCCGATCCGAATCGCCGTCGCCAGGGTGTCTGGGTTCGCCACTGGTTGGCCCGTTACTAAAGGTGCAGCCCCGGCGGCTTGAAATCCCATCATCTGCGGCAAGCGCGAACATTTTTTTGCTTGGTGGTATTGACAAAAACCCATCCAGTATGCTGTGATGTTTCCCGCATTTCCCACGGGAATGCACAGCCAGTCGGGGGCGTCGCCCAAGGCGTCAACGACTTCAAAAGCACCGGTTTTTTGACCTTCCAAGCGGTAAGGATTCACCGAATTTACCAAAGTGACGGGGTAGTTAACAGCCATTTCGCGGACAATTTCTAAGGCGCGATCGAAATTTCCGCCAATCGAAATGACTTCCGCACCGTAAAGCAAAGCTTGCGCCAACTTGCCCAAAGCCACGTAACCCTCGGGAATCAACACGAAAGCTCGCATTCCCCCGCGTCTGGCGTAGGCGGCGGCGGCGGCCGAAGTATTGCCGGTACTGGCGCAAATTACTGCCTCGGCACCAGCTTCCTTCGCCTTGGAAATCGCCATTGTCATCCCCCGGTCTTTGAAACTACCAGTGGGGTTGAGGCCGTCGTATTTGACCAAGACGCGCACGTCTCGACCGATGAGAGAGGCGATCGCAGGTGCTGGAATCAGGGGAGTATTGCCTTCTTGGAGCGTCACTACCGGCGTGGTTTCCGTCACCGGCAGGTAGGGGCGATAAGCTTCGATCAAGCCGGGCCAGCCGTAGCGCTTGGGGGAGGCGGCGCGGGCAGCAGAGTTAGTAGCAGAGTCAGTAGCAGGTAGAATCAGGGTCACGGTGTCAATGGTTTTAGGCAATGGCTAAGGAATTTACACTAATTTTAGCTCGATCGGTTAATTTGATGTTTAATACGATCGGTTCAGGTTAAAGTAACTTAATGGTGTGAATGTGTAGATATGTCTACTCAATTACTAATGTCAAATAATTCATCCACTCTTTCCCGGCCTCAAGTCACCGCGAGCAATCCCGAAATGGCTAGTTCTTCTACCCTATCGACCACTTTTGCCCGCAAACTAGATTTGGTGAAGTGCCCCTACCAAGCCGATCAGCAAGTTAAGTTCCTGCACTTACAAGCAGAAATCGAATCCTTGCTGCTGGAAGTGCAAAGCCTCAAACAGCAACGCTTGATCGCTGGCTTGCCGGCTCTCGACCCGATTTCAGGTAGCAACAGCAATTAGCAGACCACAGTCGCTAATGCTAATTGTGCTGCCCCTGTGTTATAAAAACTAAGGTTTTGCTACCCGCAGAATTTTTGCCAAAAGTGCTAGAAATTCCTAACTGCGGATAGCGATCGCTAGCATTTGCTAAAACGCGCTTGCCTACTGCTCAACTCGTCTGCCACAAGCTGGCAACGAGCTGACATTTTACTGCGCTTTTTTATTGCGCTAATTTGTTAAGCCATGCTCATGGCATACGGAGAATCGAAATCAGTTTATGACAGCATCGATCGAAAAACCACTAAATTTGACATCCGCAAGTGACACCTCCAACTTGCGCCTCAAAGATATTCTCAAAACCCTGCCGCGGGAAGTATTCGTCAAAAACCCCCGCAAAGCTTGGACAAAAGTCATCGTCAACGTTTTGCTAGTTGCTGTCGGTTACTGGGGCATAGCAGTATCGCCTTGGTTTCTACTACCCCTGATGTGGATTTTCACAGGTACCGGATTAACCGGTTTTTTTGTGATCGGGCACGACTGCGGCCACCGATCATTTGCTAACCGCCGCTGGGTAAACGATTTAGTCGGACATATTGCATTTCTGCCGTTAATTTTCCCGTTTCACGCATGGCGGCACGGCCACAATTACCACCACAAACACACCAACAAAATTGGCGAGGATAATGCTTGGCAGCCGATGACAGCACCAGACTACGCTGGCGCGTCCAAGCCTTTACAAATAGCTTATAGTTTAATATTCGGTCGGATGTGGTGGATCGGCTCGATCGCCCACTGGGGAAAAGTGCACTTTATGTGGTGGCGCTTCAAAGGCCAACAAAAACAAGAACAAGTCCGGTTTTCTGTTTTTGTAGTTTTAATCGGTGCTGCGATCGGATTTCCGATTTTAATTGCAACCACAGGCATTTGGGGATTTGTCAAATTTTGGTTGATGCCCTGGCTGGTTTACCATTTCTGGATGAGCACTTTTACGATCGTCCACCACACAGCACCAGACATTTCATTTAAAGAACCCGAAGAATGGAACGAAGCCCAAGCGCAACTATCGGGAACAGTTCACTGCGATTATCCCCGCTGGGTAGAGTTTCTGTGCCACGACATTAACGTCCACGTTCCCCACCACCTTTCAACTGCTATTCCCTGGTACAACTTGCGCCTGGCCCACAGCAGCTTAAAGGAAAATTGGCAAGATCATCTCTACGAAACAGAATTTTCGTGGTCATTAATGAAGCGGATTGCCGACAACTGTCATTTGTACGATCCCGCGGGTGGCTATCTGACATTGGAGGAATTTAACGCTCAAACAAAGTAGTTTTGAAGCGTGATCGATCCCCAAAAAACCCGGTTGGTCAAACTAAACCGGGTTTTTCGATATTACAATCCGTAGCCTTTGTAAGGGGAGGAATGCGTACTCTACTGTCAATATCACAATCGGTATCATTATTAATCAGTCATTCCCAATCTAAAATCTAAAATCTAAAATCTAAAATCGAATGACTTTCAATCCCAATAACTGTCGCAACGAAAGCGAAGTAGAAAGCAAACTCATTGTCAGCTATCTGCTACCAAAGTTAGGCTATACGCCCGACACTTGGCACCAAGAAATCGCATTTGGGAATATTCGTCTAGACTTCCTCTCATTTGCCACCCAAGTTATCCCCATAGTTGTCGATGCAGACTCGCCGATGAGTGTAGTTATGGAGGCTAAACATCCGAAGGAAAATTTAGACCGCCACCTGCGAAAACTCAATCGCTATTTAACAAGTTTGAGCATCCGCTACGGACTCATAACTAACGGTAAAGAAATTAGAATTTACCAAAGAGCCGCCGATGAGATTGAGCTAGTCTTTAAGTGTGCTGGAAAAGACATTGAAAATAGAATTGATGAAATTATCGCTTTAATTGGCAGAGATCGTTTAAAATTTATAAAAAATCCCGATAATCTCCAACTGGAAGATAGTAAAATTAATTTAGTTAGTCCTGAGTTAATTAGCGAAGTCCCAGTACAGCCTAACAATCCCGCCACCGCAGAACCTGAGCCAAGTCAAATCTCTGAACCGGAACAAATACCTGAAAATAATCCAGTTAAGCCTCAAGTTAAATCCGATGTAACCGTTCCCCAAAAAAGCCAAAATACTATGAAAATCATTGCAGTTTACCACAATAAAGGCGGCGTTGGCAAAACTACAACAGTAGTCAATTTAGCTGCTGCGCTGAGCAAGAAAGGTAAGAGAGTCTTGGTGATAGACTTAGACAGTCAGGCTAATACAACCTTTGCGACAGGTTTAGTTAAATTTGAGGATGAAGAACAAGACGATTTGAAAGATTGCAACGTTCGTCACGTTTTGCAGTCAGAAGATGGTTACTCGATCGCACAAGTAGCTCGCAAGTCTAATTTTTGCAATCCCGAAATAGATGTGATTCCTTCCCACATTGATTTAATGCAACATGAAACGGATCTCAATCAACTAGATTACAGCCGAATGATTTTAATTCAGAAACTAGAAGAAGTACAGGATAAATATGATATTGTACTGATTGATACGCCACCATCTTTGAATCTTTACGCCAGAATTGCCCTAATTGCGGCGGATTATTTAATTATTCCTTCTGACTTAAAACCTTTTGCCAATCAAGGACTGATCAATGTCAAGGATTTTATTAAAAAAGTCAATACCTTCAAAAAACAAATTGGCAAAAAACCTCTAGAAGTTTTAGGCGTACTCTCTTGCAAAATCTCAACTAATGCTAAATTTGTACAGTATAGTTTGTCCAAGCGGAGGGAGGCAATTCCCAAACGCTACGGCTTTGAAATCATGGACAGCGTAATTTACGAGAGAGACGATTTAGCAAAGTGTGCAGAACAATTTCAAATCGTGGGAAATATGGAAATCGCCGATCCGATTTCAGTGCTAGACTTTAAGCCTGATTGCATCGCATCCCAAGAATTTGAAATGCTAGCAATCGAAGTTTTGGAAAAAATAGGTAAAAACTAATGAAAAAATTATCTCCGTCACTGGTTGCAGTGAAAAGAATTACATCCGCAGTGCCCCGTTCCAATTTTACCGAGACTGATTTGGAGAAATTAGCGAAACTGATTTTAGAGTCAGGAGGATTGATTAATCCGATAATTGTCCGCCGAAACGGTATGGATGCTTACGAAATAGTAGACGGAGACTTTGAATACTACGCGGCAGCGAGAGCCAAGGAAATAGAACCTCTCAAAGGCGAGACAATCGGAGCATTCATCCTGGAAGAAGAAAATGAAGAACTTCTCCTCGAACAACTTGAAATTCTCAGAAAAACCGCAATAACTGAGAATCAAAGTGTAAGTGTGGTTCCGCAACAGTCCTCCAGCTTAGAACAGCGGCTGACAAATATTGAAACTCGATTGGAAAACAGAATTAATGAATTGAAAGCCGATTATACGCGGGAAAAACAGGCGCTGATAGAGAGGGTTAAAGAAGTAGAAAGCCGCCTTCCCAAACCTGTTCCGCTGTTGGAAGCACTCAACACTCAAAAGGAATCCCAACTGAGCATAAATTTGAAAAATGCTGGGATCACATCTCAAACAATGAGAGACAACATCATCATACAGCGAGATTTGGAGCCATTTACCTCATTTGAGAATGTGGTGAAACGCATTAAAGGGTTAGGAGATAAAACAATGATTAAGGTCATTGACAATTGGCAAAGATATTTATAAGCTTTCAGCCATCTAAATTGCATTTTTGGGGCATTGCTCAAAGCCAATGCGACAAACGTTGAAAAACCCGATATGACTCGGCGGTTGAAACCCATCCTACACGAACTTCCGTCCCTCTCGCTTGAGACTAAAGAATAAAGGGGATATTAAAGCTGGCTTTCGTATAAATCGAAATTGCGATCGCAACTCGCAACGCCAGCCCGATCGCCCTGATGCCAAAAAAAGTAAAGATGAGTAAAGCAGTGTATCCTTGGTGTCCCGCAGGCAGTTAAACTCATCACAGTCACTTTTTTAGGAATTGCAGTAACTTTTGCCGATCGGGCTGTCACCGCACAACCAGCGGCACAGGTACAGCAGCAACGCCATATCTCCCCCAGATCACCGAGTTCGATCGCAGTTTGGGCAAAGTGCTAGTGGCCCACCCGACAATTAGAGTTCTTGGGTTAGTCCTGCATCACTTAAAACTGAGGCTGTAAAGTGCAAATATACACAAATATCTACACAACAGATTTTAATGACAAAAGGGGACTTGTAACAAGATGGATCGATCGTCCGATCAAAACCGAATAGTTGAATATTTGCGGATTAAGCCCATTAGTCACACTCAGATTTACACTTCTCAAATTGCCATACCCGAGTCTCATCGGGGCGAAATTCCTCGCGAACGCCGCGAAGCTCTTAGGAGAAGTCTGATCGAGCAAGGCAGCAACTTGATTCCTTTAATTGTACGCCCCACTGAAGCTTACAGCAACGAAGAAGAATATGAAGTAGTCTGCGGCTCGGATTGGTGTATTGTTGCTAAAGAACTCGGCATCGAGCAAATGTGGGCGTGGGTATTTGAAATGACCGACGAGGAGGTAGCTGTTGCTCAAGCAGAAATGGAACATTTAGCTCCGCAACCGACTCAGAAATCGGCACAAATTGAGACTCTACTGCAAGAATTTGAGCTATCATTTCAAAAAAAGGTAGATAGTTTAACAAAACAAATAGAACAATCTGTTAAAAAAAATGAAGAACTGCTAAAAAAGCAAGTAAAAGCTCTAACTGAGCAAAACTTTGAGCGTAACCAAATAGAACAGATTAAGCATTTGCTAGAACAAGTGGAAAAAGCATTTCATGAAAAGGTAGATAAAATGGCTAAAAAAATTGAACAATCGAGCATCAACCGTCCGCCAACATCGGGTGTTATTTCTGAGGTAAATCTTGAAGGTGCTTTGAGACAGTTGGATGAACTGGAAAAACTACTGTCAACAAAATTAGAGCGCACAGTCCAAACCATTAATCAGTTTGTCTCCGACGCCATTGAAGACGTAGAAAATGACCTGAAAAATCAAATCGAAACGCTCCGCCACCAACTTGGAGCCGCAGCGACGCACTCAGAAATACAGCCCGAGGCACCGCCGAAGAAGCAGTCAAAAACGCAGCCGAAGAAGCAGTCGAAAGCACAGCAGAAACCTCAGCTACCGCAGTTGCAGTTAGAGTTGCCGTTTCCGTCCCCGTCCCCAGAGGAAGACTACGAAAGTCTTTCGCTGAGACGGTTGAAGGCGATCGGCAAAGACAAGAAAGTGCGGGGCTACGCGCGCATGAAACGACCGGAAATTCTGGTGGCTCTCAGACAAACTGACGGTCAATAAAACGATAGTTGCGAATAGTTAAAGACTAATTATTCGGTCTTCGATCGCGTTTTTCGGCAAAAAGCGCGATCGGGCTTTCAGAATAGTTCTCGCCAGAGATATGAAAAGCTTGCTAAAATAGACACACAACCTCTTACTCCTCACCCAGCAGCCATGTCCGCAACCGCAGAATTAGCTACTACCCAAGAGATACCGGAACAAGAGATACCAGAAAATGTTATCTTTCCTTCAGGCGATTTATACAGTGACGAACCTCCCGTGGAAACAGAACTGCATCTCCGACAAATAATCCTACTCTTCAACTGTCTAGAATGGCTGTGGCGAGATAGGAACAATTTCTATGCTGCTGGAAACCTCACCATTTATTACAGTCCCAAGCAACTCAAATCGAAAGACTTCCGAGGCCCAGACTTTTTTGTGGTACTCGGAACAGAACGAAAAACTCGGAAAAGCTGGGTAGTTTGGGAAGAAGACGGAAAGTACCCCAATATCATCGTTGAAATCCTGTCTCCCAAAACAGCGGATATAGACAAAAACTTTAAGAAACAACTCTATCAAGATACTTTTCGCACTCACGACTACTTTTGGTTTGACCCAGAAACTTTAGAATTAGCTGGGTTTCATTTAGTTGACGGGGAATATGAAGCAATCGCACCGAACGAATTCGGGCATCTGCGGAGTCAACAACTCGATTTGAGTCTGGGAATTTGTGGCGGAAAATTGCGTTTCTTTACAGCAGAGGGAGAGCTTGTCCCTACTCCTCAAGAGGTTGCAGAAACCGAGACTCAACGAGCCGGACAAGAAGCTCAACGAGCCGGACAAGAAGCTCAACGAGCCGATCGCCTGGCCGCGAAACTGCGAGAATTAAATATTGATCCCGATACAGTTTAGTGCAGCCCCTACTCACAAAAACACGGTTTACTGCCGCGTGTATCGGTGCTTCACCCCAATCGGAAAATACTCCGCATCGCCCGTCGCAGTTAATGTCACCACAGGTAACTGATATTCGGGCGGAACGTAATTAGCAAATTCGCTGTTTAGCCGCCGCAATTGCGCGAGAATTGAAGATGCGATCGCCTGCTTCATCTCCTCGTCGCCCTCCACCCCCGCTGCTAATTCCACAACCACCGATAAAAACCGATTTTGATCCGCATCTTCCTTGACTTGCAGCACAAATTTTCCTGTCACCCATTCCCGAATGGTGGGAACTTCTAAACCTACGGTGACATTTTCCGGGTAAATGTTAGCACCGAAGTAGGAAACGGTAAAGTGCGATCGCCCGAATACGTAGACAAAAGGCAAGCAGCGAATTCCTCTGGGGAAATCAGAAACTTTCATACCTGCTGCTTGCTGCAAACGTGCCACAGGGTTAAATCCCCATTCTGCCAAAAAATTGAGCATAGCTTCGTAACAAATTAAACCGCCGTTATCGGAGATGTGATAGCGTATTAGCGGGATGCCGTTGTCGCCAGAAAATAACAGCGTGCCGTCATTATTCACTTCAAAAAAGCGGCTTTTCGGATCGTACTGCACCAGCGTTGGCAACCGCGATTCCCCGAATAAATTGCGTGCTGCTTCGGGATTGTTTGCTAAAAAGCGACGGATGCAAATGCTCAGCGGTGTCTCGTTGCCCAAAACCCCCGCATCCGCAGTACCGTAAAGGCTGGCAGAGTTGTAATATAGATTGTCAGAATTAGTGCGATCGCTCACCAAACTCCGCCATTCTTCGCTAAACACTTCTCCCGCAAATACCATCTTAATTCGGTATTTTTGCCACTCCACACCCCCAGCAATTCCGCTATCAATCACATCTTTGATAAACGGCGGATATCCCAACAAAACTACTTGCTCGAAATGCTCCCCAAGTTCCTGCACAACTCGAAATATTTCAGTCTTATTATTCCCAGGCGTCACAACTGTAACCGGATAACCCTTACTCGCTAGATAGCGACAGCAATTTGCCGTGTACATTCCGCCTACCCAAGTTCCCAACGCAAAGCAAATGACAGCTAAAGTTGAGCGATTGTCGGCGTAAAAACTGTCGTGAAATATTTGTTCAAAACGAGCTGCAATTTGCAACTCGTCGCTGATAAAACGCGGCCAAAATGTCGGGTTTCCTGTCGAACCCGATGAAATAGCAATGAAATCGCAAGTTTCTAATTTGCCGTGGTAGCACAACTGAGGTAGGGGGTGACAGCGTAAATAATTCTCTTTGGTAATTAGCGGCAATTTTTGGAAGTCTTCAAAGGTTTGAATTGAGGCGGGATTGATGTTACGTGCAGCTAGGAAAGTCTGGTAAGCTGGTACTGTGGCCGCGACTTTTTGAAAAAGCGCGATCGCCTTGGATTCGGCAACTCGATTCTGCTGGTGTTGCAATCGTTCCTCAAGCGGCGCCCTCAAAAACTCTTCAAACCCCCCCATTGCTCGCTGACGCTGTTCTGGCTGCATTATTTGCTCCTTAAAATGCGTATTTTGCACCTCGATCGCTCAAGATTCAATTAGTAGCGCTAACGCCCGATCGCACATTGGGCTGGACACTAAAAATTTGAACACATTTTGAGGTCGATCGAAAATATGGCGCAGGAGATAAACTTCTATAGCACGAAACCGCTGTTTTCACAATAACCACAGGGGATAGCCAAGCTGCCGATCGACAAATAAACACTGACACACTATGTCAAGATTAATTCAGCGATCGCCCAAAACTCCCAGTCTCAGTCAAGCGTGAAAATCCGACGCAGCAAGTTCCAATGAACAATCCCATCTACCCCGGCATAACTCTCAACAACCACTACCGCATCGTCCGCGAATTGGGACACGGAGGCTTCGGGCGCACCTACCTCGCTGAAGATGCCCACCGATTTAACGAACCCTGCGTTTTAAAAGAATTTGCGCCCCAAGTACATGGAAGTTACGCTTTACAAAAATCCGAGGAACTGTTCGAGCGGGAAGCAGGAGTGCTCTACAAGCTGCAACACAATCAAATCCCGCGCTTCCGCGAACTCTTCCGCGTCAGTATCAGCGATCGAGGCTACCTATTTCTCGTCCAAGACTACGTGCCCGGTCAAACTTACCGCTTTTTGCTAGACGCCCGCAAGCGTCAGGGTTTGCGGTTCATAGAGGCAGAAATCAATCAACTGCTCATCCAGATTTTGCCCGTGCTCGAATACATTCACTCTTTGGGAGTGATTCACCGCGACATCTCCCCGGACAACCTGATTCTGCGGAGTTCTGACGGGATGCCAGTGCTAATCGACTTTGGGGGAGTAAAACAAGTCGCCGCCACCGTAGAGTCTCTTTTCGCTGAGGCTAACGGCACTCCCGCCCCCGCGACTCGCATCGGCAAGCTCGGCTACGCTCCCGTCGAACAGATGCAGATGGGTATCGTCTCTCCCCACAGCGATTTGTACGCTCTGGCGGCCACGGTTTTGGTGTTGCTGACGGGGAAGGAACCGCATCAATTGCTCGACAGCCATACCCTGAATTGGAAGTGGCGGGCGGAATGTTCTCTGTCTCCGAATTTGTCCCTGGTGCTGGATAAAATGCTTGCTCAACAGCCGAGCCAGCGTTACTCCTCGGCTCGCGAGGTAATGCTCGCTCTCTCCGGCAATCCGCCTTTACAGCCACCTTTGCCACCAGCCCCGGATTTTGGGATCACGCAGCCACCGCCGGATTTCTCGCCTATACCCGTGCCCGCTCCCACGCCAAAACTGCCGGGAACTCCGGTGCGAATTGCTGCTATTGGCAATCAGCAAAAAATGCCTGCTTGGAAAATGGTTTTGTTTGTGGTGGCGGTGCTATCAACTATGGGTGGAGTTGGCTGGTTTGCGGGCAATTCTTTGTTAAATCTGCAATCAAAAGTGCAGAAAGTTCCCCAGCCTTCAAACCCGAAGCAGCAACAAGAAGATGCTTTGCAAGATCGCTTTGTCAAGCTCAAAATTGACGATCGATTCTATAGCGGTTATGTCAACCTTGTGGACGAGACTTTCTATGCCAAATACCCGGAATTGGGCGGACGGCTGTTAAAAGAAGGCGATGACGATCGCCAATGGCGCGAAAGGTGGCAGAAAATCGGCGACGAGTTGCTCGATAAGCTGGAAAATCTCAGCAGCGACGCTAGAGCGCGGTTGGGCACTTACGACACCACTGATATCGATCGCTGGAAAACTGAGGTTAACAAGCTGAATTTGAGCAGTCGGGCTTTGTACGATTTGGCTGATGCTAAGTTCTTTTATTGGTTTCCAGAACAGCCGCGCGATCGCAATATCATTGGTTTGCCGATCGGACAAATTTGGCAAGCAATTACCGCCGACGCACTCGAAGCCTTACAAGCTGGAGCAACTGTCGAAAGCGTTGAATTTGACCGCCGATCGAACAGCAAAAGCCTCACAGGGAATCTCAAACCCGGGGAAGGGAAAGCTTACATTGCCAGGTTCGCTCAAAATCAAACTTTGCGCGTGAATTTACAAGCACCGCGCAAATCTACTCTACTGTCAATTTATACTCCGGGGCGGACAAAGGGCGCGCGAGCTTTGCTGGAAGATGCAGAGGGACTTAGTTGGTCTGGATTGCTGGATGATGCTGGTTATTATGAATTCGTGGTTGTTTCTCAAGCATCTGAGCCGATCGCTTACGAGTTGAACCTGACGGCGGAATAACTGCTATTGACGCTCTCTATCCACCCAGGCAATAATAAGGTAATACCAATCAGACAAGTTGTCGGGTTCAAACAAAGAATATGCTGAGATTCGCGATCGTAGCTTTAGTGACTTTTGGATTAGTATTAGTGACTGCACTAGGTTTACATCCGGCCAATGCGACAGTCAGCACTCCCGAATTTTATGCTTGGAACTTTGCCTCTGTAGGCAGTAGCGAGCTGGTTTGTAAAAAGACCCTAGTAGTTCCGCAAGACCTGATAATTCCGTCATCATCCATGCAGGCTGTCAGTATCAATTCTGCAATTGTAGATGAAAAGTTTTGCGCGAATTCCCCTAAGCCTGTGAATTAAGGCCGTGCATAATATGATTTCCGGTTAGAGAACCATACTTAAGTTCTCCGTTAGTCGATTTGAGATTTACTTCACAGATGAATCTGGCAGCTTCAACCTTAATCTAAAATTTTTATCTCTCCACGACTGTTGTCTGAAAGCAAGTATCCTTTTTTGGATGAATCAGGACACTGCGTCCTGATTCATTCATTGATAGAAAACTCTAGTTGTCAGTACAAACACGGACTTATTATGAATAATTAACCGGACCTCATATAAGTGATAGCCTGAGTAATTTCCGCCATCGGCGCTGTGAAAGTGTGGGCGGCAATTTTTTTAATGAGAAATATCGGCTATTTTGTAATGAAAATTCATCAAACAAGTCGGGCGCCGAAGTTTTATGCTCTTGAAAGAGATCAAACTCTTCCTTATTTTCCCAGTGCTTTTATGGTGACTTAAGAACCGAGGGAAAATATTCAGCCATTTGGCTAATCGTTTATTGGCTAATTGGCCGACTCAGTAATTCGTTAGTTTGAGTATGCTAGAGTTAGTCAGGTTCAGATATATAGTGCCATCTGTTATCTAAGTATCATGCTCAAAATTTTGGTGATTGAAGACGACGAATTAATCCGGGAAACTCTTCTGCAACTCCTGGAATCTCACAGCTACCGGGTCATTGCGGCTGAAAACGGTCGAGCTGGGGTGCAGATGGCACTTTCGGAGATACCTGATTTAATTTTGTGCGATGTGCAGATGCCGGAACTCGACGGTTATGACGTGTTGCGGACTCTGCGGCAAAACTCCCTAGCTGCAACAATTCCATTTATTTTCCTCACGGCTCAAAGTGACAAAACCGATTTTCGTCGGGGGATGGAATTGGGGGCAGACGATTACTTGACAAAGCCGTTTACCAAAGCTGAATTGCTGGGAGCCATTGCTTCTCGCGTCTTGAAACGGCAAACTATTACTCAACCGCTGACAGTCGCGCTTCACCAAGCAGAAGCCAGACTCAAAGATTTAGTTAATGACTCGACCAAGGTTACGACCGTCTCTCCTGAAAAGTTTGCTCTTGAAGCTTTGCTGCGCCACGCTTTGGCACAAGGTGAGTTTCAGGTATATTATCAGCCACAAGTGAATATTGCGACCGGCCAAGTTATCGGCGCCGAAGCTTTAGTGCGCTGGCAAAATCCTGATCGAGGTATAATTTCTCCCGTCGAATTTATTCCCTTAGCAGAAGAAACAGGTTTAATTATTCAGATTGGCGAGTGGGTACTGCTTTCAGCTTGCGCTCAAGCCGCGAGTTGGCTGGCTGCAGGGTTTTCGCCCTTTACAATATCAGTAAATTTGTCTGCGCGACAGTTGTCAGACCCGGAACTCAAGGCGCGAATCGTGCAAATATTGGAAACTACAGGCTTAGACCCTGCTAATTTAGAATTAGAAATGACCGAAAGCGCTTTGGTGGAAAATGCGACTGTAGCAGGCGCTACTTTAAACCAACTAAAAGCTTTAGGAATTCGGATTGCTATTGACGACTTCGGCACCGGTTACGCTACTTTAGGATATCTTAAGCAATTTGCTTTTGACAGTTTAAAGATCGATCGAATTTTCGTCCGTAATGCCAACGAAGATACTCAAAATGCTGCTATTACTACAGCAGTAATTTTACTGGGTCACAGTTTGAATATGACCGTAATTGCTGAGGGAGTGGAAACACAAGCAGAACTAGATTTTTTGAAACAACATCAGTGCGATATCATGCAGGGGTATCTGTTCAGTCGCCCCGAACCAGCAGCGATAATTGAAAGTATGTTGGTTGCCGACCCTGGTTTGTGCGCGCAGCCGCCAGTAGTAGGACCTGCTCGCGTTGTCCCTTTTGTACCTGTTTCCGAACCCGAAAAATCTAAAAACCTTTCAATGTCGGGTCTAGGAATAGTGTAAGTGTCACCCAGCTTTCTGTTTTAGAGGATTAAATTCTTTCTTTTACCTTCTATTGTCTGCATAAAAGTTGACGCTTCCTCATAAAAAGTTGTAGCTTTTGATGATATGCGAATCAAAGAAGGATATTGTTCCCCATATTGCTCTACTGCTTCCCCTTTTATGCGCTAGGCGCCCCTAATTGGACTATTTGAGAAAGTGTAGCGTCTTCAAATTGCGAGCCTTTATCAAGTTGCAGGAGGTAAACTCATTTAAGTTCCTACTTTGGAACTGGCAGTTTCAAGAACTGTCCAACTCGAATTGGTGCAAGCCTGTCATGGAAAGAATATTAGTAGTTGACGACGAAGCAGACTGTCAAACAGTCTTAGCAATGTACTTGGAAAGTCAAGGATATCGGGTTGAATGCGCTAATTCAGGGGTTGAGGCGCTCTCGATTTTTGAAAAGGCCCCCCCAGATTTGGTAATTTCAGATGTCATGATGCCGGAAATGGACGGGTTTGAGTTTTGTCGCCGTTTGCGAACTACCCGTTTGGGACAGTTAGTCCCCTTTATATTTTTGTCGGGTCAAGGGGAGATTGAGTCAAAAGTTGAAGGTCATTCGATCGGCGCTGACGATTATCTGGTAAAACCTTTTCAATCGGAAGAAATCTTAGCTAAGGTAAAGGGGCAGTTAGAGCGCTCTCACCGCATTCACGCCGAGATTGTCCGACTGCTGCAAACTGCTAGCGGTAGGGCGGTGGAACCAACATTTGTGGCATTATTGCCCGCACCTGCACCTTTGCCTTTAACTCCAGCCGAGGAAAGAGTTTTTTGGGAGGTTATCCAGGGTTATACTAACAAACAAATTAGCGATCGGCTGTTTATTAGCCCCCGGACTGTGCAAGCTCATTTAGGCAGCATTTTCAGCAAACTACAGTTAGAAAATCGTGCCCAGCTTGTGAGATTTGCCCTAGAAAGAGGATACAAACCACCTCAAACTTAGCTCGGCTCTCAACTTAGGGTGCGCCAGCCAGTGGATTTTAGATTTTAGATTTTAGATTTTAGATTTTAGATTTATTCCACAGATTCATCTGGGAGCTGGAACTTTACTCTAAAATTTTGATCTTTCCACGACTTAAGTGGGGAACTTGTATCCGTTTTTGGGCGGGAGCAAAAACTCCCGTAGCTGCAAAAAAAATGGAGGCTGACGCACTCAGCCAGCAGATTATTCCACATTCAAAACACAATAAGGATAATTAGTTATCACACAAACCCCTGGCCCCAAATTCGTACCCCGGAAGTTGGCACGTTCCAAATCACCCTGCCGCACGTTATTCGCCGCATCGATATTTGTCCCGGTCAATTGAGCTCTAGGAAGCCTAGTATTTGACAAAATAGCATTCTGCAAATTACTATCGCGCACATCCGCGAAAGACATATCCGCTCCGCTTAAATTCGCACGATTCAAATTAACTCTAAACAACAGCGAACGCCTCAAATCGGCATTCGACAAATTAGCTTGCAGCAGATAAGCTTCGCCCAGATTCGCATTAAAAAGTTTAGCACCGCGCAAATCCGCACTCGTCAGATTCGCTCGCCCCAAAAAAGCATTAGACAAATCCGCATTTCGCAGATTAGCACCATTCAATTCAGCACCGTACATCTCGGCATTAACTAAGTTAGCATTGCTCAAATTAGCATCACTTAAATCCGCTTCTAACAAATTAGCTTCATAGAGATTTGCTCCGCTTAAATCCGCTCCTCTTAAATTAGCTCTGTACAAGCTAGCCTTGAACAAATCAGCATTTCTCAAGTCACAGCCCTCGCACTCCTTAGTTTCCAGCAATTGTCTAACCTGATCTGGATTTTGAGCTTTAACGGGAGCGGCCAGCCCAAACAAAGCTAAACTTGCCGTTACAGTTGCCAAGAGTTTAAGTTTCACAAACAAACCTCACTGCTACTTCAAACAAATTATACTAGGAAACTGTAGACTTTAAACCGATATCTTTCTCTCTTTTATCTTGCTCTGCGTTCTCGGCGCCCTCTGCGGTAAATCTCCAAAAAAATGATTCGCAGCTAAGGATTTAGACCAGCTTCCAGCAAGGCGGGCAAAGCCCGCCCTACTTAACTTAATTAAGCTTCATCCAAAGCAGCAACACCAGGCAATTCCTTACCTTCTAGCAGCTCCAAACTAGCACCGCCACCAGTGGAAATGTGGCTCATTTGTTCGCCTAAATTCAACTGTTCCACAGCCGCCACCGAGTCACCACCACCGATAATTGTGGTAGTACCGGTTTTAGTAATCCCCGCCAAAGAATGGGCAATTCCTTCAGTTCCTACAGCAAACTTCTCCATCTCAAACACGCCCATAGGCCCGTTCCAGATTACCGTTTTGCAATCGGCCAAAGCATCTTGGAAAGTTTTCACTGAATCTGGGCCAATATCCAAACCCATCCAACCGTCGGGGATGCTTTCAACAGGGACAGTTTGAGTATTAGCATCAGCAGCAAACTTGTCAGCAACTACCACATCAGTAGGTAACAGAAAAGTAACTCCCCGTTCCTTCGCTTTAGCTTCCAAAGACTTCGCCAATTCCAGCTTGTCATCTTCCACCAAAGACTTGCCCACGTTCAAGCCGCGAGCTTTGTAGAACGTGAAAACCATGCCACCGCCCAACAGCAGTTTGTCGCACTTTTCGAGCAGTTTTTCAATGACTCCAATCTTGCTGGAAACCTTAGAACCGCCGATAATAGCAGCTAAAGGACGCTGAGGATTGTCGATCGCACTGCCGAGATATTGCAGTTCCTTCTCCATCAAAAACCCAGCCACAGAAGGGCTCAGATACTTAGTAACGCCCTCAGTAGAAGCGTGAGCCCGGTGAGCAGTACCAAAAGCATCATTGACATACAAATCGGCCACAGAAGCTAACTTCTTAGCAAATTCTGGATCGTTTGCCTCCTCCTCTGGGTAGAAGCGCACATTTTCTAGCAACAGCACATCGCCATCTTGCATCGCGGCGACTGTAGCAGCGACTTCATCACCGATGCAGTCATCAGTCTTTTTGACTTCTTTACCCAACAATTCCGACAGCCGTGTAGCAACCGGTGTCAAGCGCAACTTCTCCGTCACACCCTTGGGACGGCCGAAGTGGCTGCACAAAATCACCTTAGCGCCCTTGGACGCTAAATCTTGAATTGTCGGCAGAGCCGCGCGGATGCGAGTATCATCGGTGATATTGCCGTTGTCGAGCGGCACGTTAAAGTCCGCCCGCACCAATACCCGTTTGCCCGATAAGTCCGATGCCGATAAATTTGCTACAGTTTTTTTTGTCACAGGATTAACCTCCTAATATGTGTGTTTTTGTCGAATTCCGTTGAAATGGCGGCACTGGTCACTTGCACTTGGGCCTCGGACGCATTCAACCGCGTCCGTACAAAAAACGGAAGATGAAACAAACGGCACTGATTGGCTCAACGTAAACATTTTATCGGAGTCCGCGTCCCGGAGATGTGCAGTATGTTCAAGACTGTCTTATTTCCTGTAGATCAAAGCCGAGAAGCCCGCGAAGCTGCCGAAAAGGTGGTCAATATCGTGAAAACCTACGCTTCTCGCTTAGTTATTCTCTCGGTAGTCGAGCCCCCAGCCGAGGAGGCCGACGCCCCGGCCCGAGAGGTGATGACTTCCCCCGAAGCAGTCGCCAAACTTCTGTCGGAGGCCCAATCGATGTTTTCCCAGCAGGGAATTGAAGCTGAAATCATCGAACGGGAAGGCAAACCTGCTTTCACGATTTGCGATGTGGCTGACGAAATTGGGGCCGATTTGATTGTGATGGGCTGTCGGGGGATGGGTTTAACCGATGATGGGGCGTCTGACAGCGTTACCAATCGGGTGATCAATCTGTCTCCTTGTGCAGTTTTGATTGTGCCTTAAGGAAGGAAGAAGGAAGAAGGAAGACGGAAGAGGGAATAAGGAAGAAGCAAAAAGGAGGAAGACGGAAGAGGGAATAAGGAAGAAGCAATAAAGAAAACTCTTTCTTTTTACTTAATCTCAGCAGTGTAAGTTAGATACCTAACAGCTTACTTTTTCATTTTCCCTTTTTCATTTTCCCTTTTCCCTCTTCCCTCTTTCCTCTTCGCTCCTTACTTCTTGATTCCTTACTTCCTGATTGCTTCCCTAGTTCCTTCCTTTGTGATTCTCTCTTTCCTTACACTCATCCTTCTTCCTTCTTCCTTCTTCCTTCTTCCTTCTTCCTTCATATTATGAAAATTCACTGGTATCCCGGTCACATTGCCAAAGCGGAACGGGCATTAAAAGAACAGCTAAAGCGAGTAGATGTGATACTCGAAGTCCGAGATGCCCGCATTCCATTGGCTACTTATCACCCCCAAATGCCGAGCTGGGTGGGGGGCAAGCCGCGAGTCTTGGTCATTAACCGCATGGATATGATTACGCCTCGATCGCGCGAGGCGTGGGAAACATGGCTGGAGGCGCAGGGGGAAACGGCGTATTTTACCAATGCCGAGCACGGCCACGGAGTAGACGCTGTGGCGGATGCAGTGCAGAATGCTGGGGTGCAGCTAAATAAAAGAAGGTTCGATCGAGGTATGCTGCCCCGTCCAGTCCGCGCAGTGGTAATGGGATTTCCCAATGTCGGAAAATCTGCTTTAATTAATCGGCTGTTAGGGCGGAGAGTGGTAGATAGTGCTCGCAGAGCTGGAGTAACTAAATCGCTCCGATGGATTCGCATTTCTGACGAAATTGAATTATTAGACGCGCCCGGAGTGATCCCAACCCGAATTAACAATCAAGAAAATGCCATAAAATTAGCTATTTGCGAAGATATTGGCGAAGCAGCTTACGACAATCAGGTAGTAGCTGCAGCTATGGTAGATTTGCTCCTAGGACTGGAGGCGGCTGATGAGACTTTGATATCACTATCTGGTTTCAAATCCAGGTATAAATTAGATGCAGCCTCTAGTAATGGTGAAGATTATTTGCACGAGGTCGCAAAAGAAAAGTATAAAGGAGATGTCGAACGAACGGCGCGGCAGATGTTAAACGATTTTAGAACGGGTGTGTTGGGTCAGCTTTCTTTGGAGTTGCCGCCGGCTTGATAAGACTCGTGCCATAGAACTAATCAGGAATGGTATTAAATAGGGATTTGCTGACGGTGAGAATTTGAACTTCGTCTCCTATGTGTACTATTTTTTCGGCTGATTGAGGTGGCACTCTGGTGTTAACTATCAGCCGACTAAAGTAATTTAAATGCCTTTTTTTTACCAAGTTAGGCATGATTTCGTTGTGCTTGGCTGCTAGTATCTTTTTAAAATTTGGATAAGCTTCTATCAGTGCATAATTTGGTGTAGATAGAAGACAGGCATGACCCGGATTAATACCTTCAAATATTACAGTCCCTATTTTAAACCTCACAACTTCATCAGCTTGGGGAAAAAGTTCATCTTCCCAAAAAGCCGGGACATCTCCTATTTCAATATTAGCTCGCAAGTGATGGCGCATCTCGCTAACGCAAACTCTGGGAAACCAAGATGCAACTTCGGCAATTGTTGCGGTACTGATAATGCTTGGCCCTGGTGCAGTGGTATCCTCGGGAAAACCAGTCAGCAAGTTTTCAATTAACTTGACGGGGAAACCGAAGTAGTTGCTCAACCAACATTCTACTCCTGGGCGTTCTCTATCTACATGAAAAAAAAATTCTTGTTCGGTGTCTTGAATTTTCAGACCGGCAATTCTCTTTTTGATGTCAAAGGATAAGCGTAGAAAACGGACTCCGCTGTTGTGCTTAGTGTTAACCAATTCTCCTGCTGCATCGCAAATTGCAAAAGAGCGATCGCCTTCTAGAGATCCGCTGGCTAGAATAGTTGCTTGACTGACAGCTATGCCGTCAAGGGACTTGAGCGGATAGATATGAATGCTGGCGACGTAAGACATTTCGAGCCATTGATAAATAATTGTCGTTTTAGATACATTGTAGCATCCCCTGCGGGTAGAAGGATGACTGCTGTTGACTTTACGAAATAAAATATGAATGAAATAAAAAGGGGCAACTTTTTTGAAGTTTACATTTGACCAGAGTATCTTGTAAGTAAAAATCAAAGAAGTCTGACTGAGCTTGTGGTAGATATTATGCTATAAAATAGAACAAATTGAACCGAGTTATAAGCAATGACTGAAAGCGGAAAAAAAGGCATGATTTCGCGACGCAATTTAATGTTGAGGGCTGGTGCAGGGATGCTGGCGGCAAGCTTTGCACCTGCGCTTTTACAAGCCCAAGCCGCAAATGCACAGGAAATCTCTGACATTACTCCCGACGGTGCTCTTCAGAAATTGATGGAGGGAAATCAACGATACATTCAGCAAAAACGGACATTTCCCGACCAAGCCCGATCGCGAATTGTAGAGGTAGCACAGGGTCAACATCCGTTTGCAACCATCCTGGCTTGTTCTGATTCGCGGGTTGCTCCCGAAATTATTTTCGACCAAGGATTAGGGGATTTATTTGATATCCGAGTAGCTGGCAATTTTCTCGACGATGTGGTTCTCGGGAATATAGAATATGCCGCCTTAGAATTAGGCGTGCCGCTATTAGTAATTCTGGGTCACGAACGCTGCGGTGCTGTTAAAGCAGCTTTAGATGCCAAAGCTGTGCCGGGTCACATTAGCACTTTGGTGGCGGCGATTCAACCCGCAGTTGATTCGACCAAAGGTCAAACAGGCAATGCGTGGGATAACGCAGTCAGAGCTAATGTGAAAATGAATGTAAATAAGTTACAATCCTCGTCGCCTATTTTAGCTGAAGCAGTCACAGCGGGCAAACTTAAAGTTGTTGGCGGCCGCTACGATTTGGATAGTGGCAAAGTAGAGATAATTGCTTGATTTTGCTGGTTGCATCTCATATCTTTGAATATTTTTAATGAACAGGCTTTCCGGCCTGTTCCACAATCCGAGAATTGGATTGTGGGGTGGGCATCCTGCCCGCCCATAAAAGCCATAATCTCAGTTACATCAAACCCATTTCTTGCAGTCCCCGGCGCAGGCGTTCTGCCTCAAATGGGCGGCGCTGTTCGTGAAGGGCGATCGCTCTTTTAAATTCTGCTAAACTTTCTGGCATTTTGCCAATTTTGAGCAAGGCTACTGCCAAGTTTTGATGAGCTTCGGCGTGTTCGGGATCGATTTTTATCGCTTGTCGATAATAGGCGATCGCATCTGCTAAATTTCCGGCTGCCTTCAGCGTCAGCCCTAAATTGTAGTGACCTGCTGCAAAAGAGGGGTCAATTTTTAAAGCTGCTTTGTAAGCTTTTTCAGCAGATTTCAAATCTCCTTCATCTTTAAGCAAATTGCCCAAATTATTGTAAGCACCCAACTTGAGGGGCGGGAACACATTTGTATTAATTGCGGCTTGATAGTGTTCTTTTGCTTTGGCAAACTGCTGCTGCTGGCGATAAGCAATTCCCAAATGATAGTTTAATTCGTAAAGAATAGAATCATCAATTGCAGCAGCAGTCAAGCCTTTGGTTAATAAATTAATTCCCCGCGCCAGTTGGCCGGTTTCTACATACAAAGCGCCTAATTTGCTACAAGCATAAGCATCGTCTGGATAATAAGCGATATAGCGTTCCATCGCAGCTTGAGCTTTTTGGAATTTACCTTTTGCTGCGATCGCATCTTTTTGATAACCAGAGTGCAAAATCGCCACATCGGGGAGAGAAGCTATTTTCCATTTTGGTTCCCTGTGCAAAATCTCAGCCACGCTGTCGTCTACCATGGCGTGGTAAGGGCGGGAAAAGCGAATATCGAGGCGATTGCGAAACAAGCGCGACACTAGGGAATAGGGAGATTGAGAGGCACCGATTTCTTGGCGGATGAGATTGATTAGCAGCAGCCGATCGCTCCCAATTGCCTGCTTAATTTGAGGTACAATCTCCGGTACCAAAACCTCATCGGCATCCAAGACCAAAATCCAGTCGCCCTGGGCGTGCTTCAGACACTCGTTGCGCGCCGCTGCGAAGTCGTCGCACCATTCAAAGTCATAAACCCTCGCCCCGGATTCTCGGGCAATTTCACGGGTGCGATCGCCCGATCCCGTATCCACCACGACTATTTCGTCAACAACACCCTTAACGCTGTCCAAAGTCCGCGACAGTGTTGCCTCTTCATTCTTCACAATCATGCACAGAGTCAGATCCATCGGGCGCAAACTTTCCTCATTTCACAGAAATATTGTAATTTTTTTAGCCACCCAAACACAAAAAGTCCCAGAAAAGATTTTCCTATTTCCCTTTTGCTTTGAGCATAAGTACCTTTCTTCGCTCGAAAAAGTGGGTTAACTCTTTTGAGATATTAAAAAGCCTCAAACTGGGACGATTGATGAGAAATCCTACCACCTTCGGTTCCTCCCTACGGTAGAGGTAAAGGCTCGATAGCACTTGTTATTCTAAAAACATAAGACAAGGGACGAGAAAAGTTTAAGTATTCAGGAGAAAGAGAAATGGGAATTATTGCTTGGATCGTTTTAGGACTGATTGCCGGTGCCATCGCCAAAGCCATTTATCCGGGAAGTCAAGGTGGCGGTTTTCTGGCCACAACAGGCTTAGGAATTTTGGGCGCGTTAGTGGGAGGTTATCTAGGTCAAGTCTTACTGGGGACGAGCGGGGGAGCATCCTTCGGAGCATTGACTCTACCCAGCATAGCTTTTGCCGTTATAGGTGCGATCGTTCTACTTTTCATCTGGGGATTGTTAACTCAGCGTGCTGCATAACAAATCTTGCCAATTCCCAGTCGATAGACTTTTAGGGTATTCATAAACCCGGTTTCTTAAAGAAACCGGGTTTTTCACTTGTTTGTAGGTGCGTCACCCTACTTTTACCAAATCCGGGTTAAAAACCCCGATCAGACTCGGCCTTTGAAACCGCTCAATAGTCAAACTTTCGTCTGAACAGAGGGGACTGAAGAATAAAGGGGTAAAAATCCCGGATTGGGTATCAATTAATTAATCAATCCGCAAATTGAAAGGCAAGCGAACATAAATCCCCTGGGGGTCGTTCATCGACTTGATCACAGCCAATTCATCTTGCATTTTCTTAAATTCCGCCGTTAGCGGGTCGAGTTTGGCGGCTGGTTTCAAAACGTGAACGCCTGAAATTTTTTCCAAAATTCGCTCCTCCAAACTGCGGCGTTTTGGATATTCTTCCAACTTCCAATCATCGCCGAGTTTAGCTTGCTTCGCCGCCTCTCTCACAGCATCTTCAAGCCCGCCAATTTCATCGACTAAACCCAACTGTTTCGCAGCCGTACCAGACCACACCCTGCCTTGAGCAATTTCTTGTACCTTGTTTTTCGACAGTTTGCGGGAGTCGGCGACTTTAGTAATAAATCGATCGTAAATGTGATCCACTACCCTCTGAATATTCGCCAATTCTTGAGGATTTTTCGGACGGGAAACCGTGTTAGTATCCGCAAAGCGGGCGGTTTTCACAACGTCCCAAGTCAGGCCGTTGTTAGCAGCCAACTTTTCGCCGTTGAACAGCATTCCAAAAACGCCGATAGAACCGGTAATCGTATTGGGTTCGGCAAAGATTTTGCTGGAACCCATCGAAATCCAATAGCCGCCGGAAGCTGCTAAATTGCCCATCGAAACGATAACTGGTTTCTTTTTTCCCGTCAGCATAACTTCGCGTCCAATGACTTCGGCCGCCGTCGCGCTGCCTCCGGGACTGTTGACGCGCAAAACCACTGCTTTTACGTCGTTATCTTCTCGGATTTTCCGCATTTCTTTAGCAATGCGATCGCCTCCTACTTGAGTCGGGCCGCCTTCGCCGTCTACAATCTCTCCTTCTGCGTAAAGTATAGCAACTTGGTTTTTCTTGTTACCGCGAGTTGAGCTTTTATTCTCAGCAATTTTTGCGTAGTTTTTCAAACTAATTTGCTTGAAAGATTTGTTTTCGCCATCGATTCCTGTGAGTTTTTTAAGTTCGGTCGATATTTCGTCAAAGTATACAACTTTATCAACTAACTTGCTTTTGAGAGCTTCGTCAGCCATCAAATTTCCGCCATTATCTGCAAGCGCTTGCAGTTGCGGAACAGTCACTTTGCGACTCGGGGCGACAGTTTTCAGGTATTCTCCCCACATATCTCCGAGCAACTTTTGAGTTTGCTGGCGATTTTCGGGACTCATTTTTTTGAGCAAAAACGGCTCAACGGCTGACTTGTATTTGCCGACGCGAGTCACTTGCACTCCCAGGCCGTATTTTTCCAAAGCACCAGTGAAAAACATTGCCTGACTGCTAAAACCGTTGATTTCCAAAGCGCCGTAAGGATTGACTGCAATTGTATTAGCAACGGAACCGAGGTAATAATCTCGCTCATTCCAGTCCATCTGGTAAGCAAAAATGGGTTTTTTGGCATCTCGGAAACGCTGCAATGCCGATCGAACTTCTTTGAGATTGGCAAACCCGCTGCTGCTCGAATCCGAGCTGCCTTCGAGATAAATGCCAACAATTTTCGGGTCTTTTTTAGCATATTCGATCGAGTCTAAAACAGTCCGCAGCGTCACTGTATCGCCGGAATCTTCCGAAAGCACTTCTTCAATCGCCGCGCCAGTGCTACGGCTCGGTTTGCTGTCGGTGATATTTAAAGAAAGGTCTAATACCAATACAGACTTATCTTTAACTTGCGGACCTGAATCTTTAGACGACGATGCCGCCAGAGAAATTAGCAGTACCAGTCCCCCCAATCCGATGCTGCCCAGCAGCAGCAGTCCGAGGAAGGTTCCCAGTAAACTTGCACAGGTATATTTTAGGAAATCTTTCATTAGATAATTGGTAATTAGTTATTAGTCAATAGTCAATAGTCATTAGTCATTAGTTAGAGCACATCTGGTGAGAGTGGAATGATACGCAGGTGAGCGTCCCGCTGGCATTGCACTCGGAAAAATATTATTCCGATGCCAGCGGAAACGATATTATTGGTCATTCCAGCAAGTAGGATCTAGCAGTTACCCGCTGTCGTTAGTTATTAGTTAATGACTAATGACTGTTGACTAATGACTTTTGACTGCTGACTCACTTTTATCTTAACCTTTCCAAAACCCCAGAATGTTTTAGCTCATCCAAGTTACCGCAGCCCGTACAGAACATCACGGTGGCGATTTCTGCAATTAAAGCCTCAGCTAGGAGGGCTGCGGCTGATTCCGATTCCGCGGCAGCTTGCAGAAACGGCCGCGCCAGTCCCGCAATATCTGCGCCAAGGGCGATCGCCTTCGCTGCATCCAATCCATTCTGCAAGCCTCCCGAGGCAATCAGGGGAAGATCCGGGGCTGCGGCGCGGGTGCTGACAATGCACTCGGCTGTTGGTATTCCCCAGTCGGCAAAGGTTGCGCCCAACCTGCGCTGCTTGCCATCTTTAGCTCGCTCTCCTTCTATTTTCGCCCAAGAAGTGCCTCCTGCTCCGGCAATGTCGATCGCACCTACCCCCGCTGCGAGCAATTTCTTTGCCATTTTTCCTGAAATACCGTTGCCGACTTCTTTAGCAATAACTGGTACTGGTAATTTATCGCACAATTTGGCAATTTTATCTAGCAGTCCTTTAAAGTTAGTATCGCCTTCGGTTTGAACGCACTCTTGCAGCGGATTGAGGTGCAAAATTAGTGCGTCTGCTTCTAAAATATCAACAATTTTTTGACACTCTTCCAAACCGTAATTGTAGTTTAATTGAACCGCTCCGATATTGGCCAACAGTAGAATATCGGGAGCGCGGCGACGGACGGCAAATGTAGGAGCTAGTTGAGGATTTTCTACGACGATTCGTTGGGAACCGACACCCATTGCGAGTTTGTATTCTTGAGCGACATCGGCGAGGCGATAATTGATTGTCTGGGCTAATTGTGTGCCGCCGGTCATTGAGGAAATTAGCAGGGGAACGGCTAGTTTTTTGCCGAGAAATGTGGAGGTTAAATCGATTTCGGTGCGATCGAGTTCTGGCAAACAGCAGTGTTCAAAACGGTAGCGTTCGAGACCGCTGGTAGTTTCGCGAAATTGTACGTCTTCTTCGAGGCAAATCCGCAGGTGGTCTGCTTTGCGAGTTTCGGTTTGCGAGGGGGAGGTTAGCGGCAAGTTCACAGTTGCTATTTGGGGAAAGAGTTTTGATTTGGGAATATAGAAATTTTATTTCATTTTTGAGATTTTTTTTTATTAACCGCAGAGGGCGCAGAGGGCGCAGAGAAGAGAGATGTTTGCCAATCTTCTTGCAAGGGTTGCTATATTATCCAGGAACACTCACCGGCACGCCGTTATCTGAAGGTTTCAATTTTAGTAAAAAAGGAACTGCTTTTTGCACCCAGGCTTTGGCTGATGTGTAATTTGCCGCATCTTCGCCGAAACAAATGTCCAGCATATCTGTGTGAATTATCCCCGGATTCAAAGGAACTGCTGCCATACCTGCGGGCAATTCTTGAGCGAGCGATCGCGTAAGTCCTTCTATTGCCCATTTAGAAGCGCAATAGGGCGCGACTTCCGGCGAAGTTGACCTTCCCCAAAGAGAACTAAAGTTGACAATTATGCCGCTTTTTCGAGCAATCATTGCCGGGACAAAGTGGCGAATTACATTAGCTGTACCTTTAATATTAACATCAATTAGCTGGGAAAATTCTTCGTTACTAACCTTCCACAGAGGCGCGAGATTGTTGGCTAAAGCTGCGTTATTAATCAGCAAATCTGGCGGCGAGTAATTTGCCAGCATTTCTGTTGCCCAAACTTTTACTTGCTCGTCGTTGGCGACATCCAAACAAGTAAAATGGTGGGGCGCACTATATTTTTGGTTGAGTTTTTCCACCGCTTCGGAAGAACGGGCGCATCCCACAACTGTATGCCCCAACTCAATAAACTTTTCGGTCATGGCCAGACCAAGACCGCGACTAACTCCAGTAATTACAATTAATTTGGTCATAGATTTGCTTAATTTAGACATTAAGTAATACAATACATCTTGACGGGTCAATTGACAAATCGATCGCAGGGAGAAAGCATGAAAGTAAAAGCAGCAGTTGCTCGCAGTGCCGGCAAACCTTTGAGCATTGAAACGGTTGATCTAGATGGGCCGAGGGCTGGAGAGGTGTTGGTGGAAATTAAAGCCACGGGTGTTTGTCACACTGACGCTTACACTCTTTCCGGCGCCGATCCTGAAGGTTTATTTCCTGCTATCTTAGGCCACGAGGGAGCCGGGATTGTCGCAGAAGTTGGGCCGGGAGTAACAAGTGTCAAAGTGGGCGATCGGGTAATTCCTCTCTACACTCCCGAATGTCGCAATTGCGAATATTGTTTGAGTGGCAAAACGAATCTCTGTCAAGCAATTCGCGTGACTCAAGGCCAGGGAGTGATGCCTGACGGCACGAGTAGGTTTTCCCTAGACGGGCAGAAACTTTATCATTACATGGGAACTTCTACCTTCGCTAATTATACAGTATTGCCAGAAATTGCAGTAGCAAAAATTCGCGAAGATGCTCCTTTTGATAAAGTTTGTTTGATCGGTTGCGGCGTAACAACTGGCATCGGCGCTGTCATTAATACGGCGAAAGTAGAGCCTGGTTCTAATGTGGTAGTTTTCGGTTTGGGTGGCGTGGGTTTGAATGTAATTCAAGCGGCTCGCCTGGTGGGAGCTAACATGATTGTCGGCGTAGACATGAATCCCGACAAGCGAGAGATGGCAGAAAAATTCGGCATGACTCACTTCGTCAATCCCCGCGAAGTGGAAGGCGATTTAGTGCCTTATTTAGTAGATTTAACCAAAGGCGGAGCTGATTATAGTTTTGAATGTATCGGCAACATTAATGTGATGCGCCAAGCTTTGGAATGCTGCCACAAAGGTTGGGGCGTGAGCGTAATTGTCGGGGTAGCCGGAGCCGGCCAAGAAATTAGCACCCGCCCGTTCCAATTAGTAACTGGTAGAGTTTGGAAAGGCACGGCATTTGGGGGCGCAAAAGGCAGAACAGATGTTCCTAAGATTGTTGATTGGTACATGGACGGTAAAATTGATATTGATAGTTTGGTATCTCGGGTAATGCCGATCGAGCAAATTAACGAAGCTTTTGATTTGATGCACAAAGGCAAAGTAATTCGCACAGTTTTGACCTTTTGAGTTTTTGAAGGTGAAGGAAGAGGGAAGAGGGAAGAAGGAAGATAGGACTTACGAAAAAAGTGGTTTTACGCGCTACCTATAGCTGTAAGGTACACGGCTGCACCCTACATAACTTCTCTCTTCTCTCTGCCTCTTCGTCCTCTGCGCCCTCTGCGGTTAATAAAAAAATCTCATTCACAAAAGAAATAGAATTAATATGATATCAGAATCCCTAAAACTGCAAAAAGAATATAAAAGTTTCGGTGGCAAACTCGGCTTTTATAGCCATCAATCCTCTGCTTGCAACAGCGAGATGAAATTCAGTGTTTATCAGCCCCCGCAAGCTTTATCTCAACCCGTACCAGTCCTATATTTTCTATCAGGTTTAACCTGCACGGAAGAGAACTTTATGGCAAAAGCGGGGGCCCAGCAATTTGCGGCAAAATACGGGTTAATGCTGGTGGCGCCCGACACTAGCCCGCGCAATACTGGTATTCCTGGGGAAGATGACGATTGGGATTTAGGAAGTGGTGCGGGTTTTTATGTGGATGCGACAGCCGCACCTTGGAATTCTCACTATCGAATGTACAGTTATGTGGTTGATGAATTGCCGAATTTAATAGCCGAAAATTTTCCAGCGATACCGGAAAAACAGGGAATTTTCGGTCATTCGATGGGCGGACACGGGGCTTTAATTTGCGCTTTAAAAAATGGATCTCGCTATCTTTCAGTTTCAGCTTTTGCGCCTATTTCCGCGCCAATGCGCTGCCCTTGGGGACAAAAAGCTTTTGCAAACTACCTCGGCAGCGACAAAGAGATTTGGGGGGCTTGGGATGCTAGCGAATTGGTGCTTCAGGCGCAATACAACCGTCCGATTCTGATTGACTGCGGCACTGCTGATTCGTTTCTTGCTGACGGGCAGTTGTTGCCGGAACTGTTCGCGGAGGCTTGTGCAAAAGCGGGACAGCCGCTAACTTTAAGGATGCAGGAAGGTTACGACCATAGCTATTATTTTATAGCTAGTTTTATGGAGGATCACATTCGCCATCACGCGGCTGTTTTGTGCGGCTAGTTCCTAGCAGGAAGCAGGCCAGATCCCTGTTAGGCTCTGCCTGGGAACCGATATCCAGAGGCTCTGCCTCGCATGGCTGCCATAAAATGTGGAGGCAGAGCTTGGTAACGAGTGAACTCGCTTCTACGAGCAGAGGTATTTTGGGTTAATTAAGATTAATCGGAAATACCCATTCTTTATAATTACTGTCGCGATTTTCTATAATCTCCGTCAGTTTGTCCAAAATCTTTTCGGTGATGGGTCGGTTTTTGGGCAAGTGATAGTTTTCTACTCGCTTAATTGGGGTAATTTTGGCTGCGGTTCCGCAGAGGAAAATCTCGTCTGCAATCAACAATTCTGATTTGTCAACTGGTCTTTCTATGACTTCTATTCCTAAGTCTCGGGCGATTGTAATTACGCTGTCTCTGGTAATTCCTTCGAGAATATCTTGCTCGAAACCAGGAGTAACTAATTTACCGTTTCTGGCGACAAATATGTTCATCCCTGAAGCTTCGCTGACTTTTCCTTGAGAATTCATCATAATTGCTTCGTCGAAGCCGGATTCTACTGCTTCGGTTTTAGCTAAAGCTGAGGTGATGTAAGCGCCGCTAATTTTACCTCTTAAGGGCAAACTGCGGTCTTCTTGGCGGTACCAAGAGCTAATTCTACAGTTGACTCCTTCTTTTGGCAAATAGTCTGAGAGTTCTAATCCGTAGACAAAGAAGTCTGTTTCTACGTTGTGCAGTCGGGGGGCAATTCCTAAACTGGATGTGTAGATAAAAGGGCGGATATAAAATGATTTGGTTGGTTGGTTTTTCTGGACAAAATCAATTATTATCTGTTGAATTTTGTCGGCTGGCAAATCGCAGTGAAGGAAGCTGGCACTTTGACTTAATCTTTGACAGTGGCGGTCTAATCTAAATAGCAATATTCGATCGGCATTTTGAGGGTCTGGAATTCCCCGCAACCCGCCTAAAACTCCGGTTCCGTAGTGCAGTGCGTGGGTGGCAATGGAAATTTTGGCGTCGGTAAAGGGGAGAAATTGGTTTTGAAAGTAGGCAATTGGTAGAAAACTATCCATGATTCAAGCTGGCGATGAGTTTTGCAGTCCGCGAGGAAGGCTTAATTTGGTTATATTACCATAAGTTCTACGATTTGAGATTTTAAATTTTAGATTGTAGATTGAGAATGACTGATTATCTAAGGGCTTGAAGCTTGCCTATAGTTAGATTCTTTTGGGAAATGAGTATTATTCTTTTGTTGTTATATCGATATATAAAATAATATCAATAGCGGTCTGTTTGGTTGATAATTGTTTTGGGAAAGAGTGCGATCGACTACAAACAAAAATCAACCGAGGGGCAACTATGGCACGTAAATGTTTCATCATTGAAATGGGGATGGGTATAGACCAGCACGGGCAGGAACCGACTGTAGCCTGTGCAAGGGCTGTACGCAATGCGATCGCCCACAATGCTTTGCTGGGTGTCTGGGAAGTGGCAGGTTTGAGCGACCCCAATCAGATGATTGTTGAGGTAAAGGTTGCTGTTCCTTACCCGGAACAAGTGCGCGCCGAGGAGGTGTTGGCGGTGCTCCCTTTCGGCAGCAAAACTCTGATTGTGGAGCAAGGGGGCATGATTGTCGCAGGAAGGGCGATCGCCTCTCTGAATGATAAAAATGATGAAATGCTAATCGCTGTGGCGGCGGTGACAGTTTTTGTGGAAACTGAGGACTAATTAATTTTGTGTTGTTTGAATAAATCGCCCGATCGCACTTGCTTGTTTCCGCGATCGGGCGATCGAACGCTTGTGTGTTAAAAAATGATTAATTTAGGCTAAGTTGTAGGGTAAGTCAGAGACATCGCATGAAATACCGTAGAAAATTTGAGGCTCTGAGGCACGCTACAATAGGTCTGTTCTACGGTAAGACTTATTTGCGCCTACCTACTTAATTTTGAACTTTTAAGTGATAATAATTTTTAATTTCTCAGGCGACCGGGTATGTAAGCAAGCCAACAAAACCCTACAATTAATAACAGCCACGTCGCTGTAATATTGCTGCCCAACAAGCTGCGGAGAAAATCTTCCATTGTTCTCAAAAATTATAGGGTTTAAAACAATATATTGCGCTTTCCTCTCGCAGCACAAAAGGTAGAGTCCGATCGGGTTTTATGCGATCGCACTCTACCTCCTCTACCTCCTATTGGGGCTTGCTGGTATCTGCCAACATTTGGTTAACCATTTGCAAGTGCGCCTGAAGGTTCGGCAAAGTCTTGGTAGCCCAAGCCTTCAACTCGGGATCTTGTCCCTGTTGAGATTGAGCCTGAAACAAAGCAATAGCCTGATTGTGGCTCTCGATCATAGCCTGCTTGTAAGCGGTGTCAAAACTTGTACCGGAGAGTCGCGAAAGTCGATCGCTCAAAGCTTTGTTCTGGCTGCTGATTTCGGCTGGCAGTTCTACCTCCTTTTGCATTGCTAACTGCATCAATTCTTGATTGGCCCGAGTGTGTTCATCAACCATTTCTTGCCCGTACTGTTTCACACCAGCACTAGAACCGCGCTGCACTGCCAATCGACCGAGCTGCACTTCCAGCATACTAAGTTGACCTGCTTGCATGACAAAGGTTCTGTCTCTGCTGCTGAGAGAATTAGGCGAAGTTTCGCCACCTGTTGGAGTGCTGGGAGAACGGCCGGGATTGTTGTTGCTGGGGGTAGTTGGAGTGTTGGGAGAACCCCCGGGATTGTCGTTGTTCTGCATATCGGTAGCAGGAGAACGAGGAGAAGTACGATCCTGGGAAGCGTTATCAGCAAGATCAAAAACCCGATCGCCCGACTGGTTTAAGCCGTGAGTCTGGCGGTTTAATTCTGCGAATCCCGGCACAGCTATCAAGGAACTAACGCCGGCAATTCCGGCAACTGTTACCAATTTTGTGAACAAATTTTTGCGATTGAATGAAGTCATGAATTTCTAAGCCTCTAAGTTTTCAAACGTCCGCGCCAGCCAAGCTATGCCGTAGGGAATAGCCCGAAACTACCGATGGGACGGTGTACCGTTTTTCCGAAACAAGTTGAGCAAACCAAAGGCGCCCAGGACACCCAGCCACCCCAAATTGTTGTGGCGATCGCGCTGAGCACTCAAAACTCCAGAATTAGTATCAGCCGAGGTCGATGTGGTACCGCTTGTACCCGTTGTACCCGTTGTACCCGTTGTATCTGTGCCACTCGTACCCGTTGTACCCGTTGTATCCGTACCGCTTGTACCGCTTGTACCAGTCGTACCACTCGTACCGCTTGTACCGATGCCAGTCGTACCGCTGCCGCTTGTACCAGTCGTACCGCTGCCGCTTGTACCGCTTGTACCGCTTGTACCAGTCGTACCGCTGCCGCTTGTACCAGTCGTACCGCTGCCGCTTGTACCGCTTGTACCAGTCGTACCGCTGCCGCTTGTACCCGTACCGCTTGTACCCGTTGTACCGCTTGTACCGCTTGTACCCGTTGTGCCACTCAAACCGGTTGTACTGCTTGTACCCGTACCGCTTGTACCCGTGCCACTCGTACCGCTTGTACCGCTTGTACCCGTGTCACTCGTACCGCTTGTACCCGTACCGCTTGTACCCGTGTCACTCGTACCGCTTGTACCCGTACCAGTCGTACCGCTTGCACCGCTTGTACCCGTGCCACTCGTACCGCTTGTGCCAGTACCGCTTGTACCCGTGCCACTCGTACCGCTTGTGCCAGTACCGCTTGTACCCGTGCCACTCGTACCGCTTGTGCCACTGCCGGCGCTACTGCCAGCACCCCCACCAGCACCGCCTCCAGCACCGCCGGCTCCCGACTGGGCAGAAGCAGGCACTGCTAAGGAAACTGTTGCTAAACCTAAAGTACAAGCGCTTGCTAAAACAATTTTCAACAACTTAGAAGATTTCATGGTAATGCTTGCTTTTGCGTAGAGTCCTGCGATCGCTTGTGATGCCAAAACCGCAGGGTCAAGTTGACAGCGTAACGTACGACTTTTGTAACCTTTGCTGCAGGATAAGGATGGTAAGGGAGCAAATTTAGTCCCGTTCCCGCGATTCTTTTCCCCTGATCAATTACACCGCAGCGTTAATAGTTTATAAGCTATTACGTATCGTTCAAGTTAGCCATTCATCTTTAGGAATATTTGGGAAAACGGCGTTTTATTTCAGGTGGTGGATGATATTTGATTGGGCGGCCGACTAGCTAAATCAAAACTTGCACACGGGATAGAAACCGGGTTGATCTGAAAAATTTTGGGTTGAGTAACGAGACATATACGAACCCCCGGGTTTCTCAGACCAGGCGCTGATCTTCCTATAAATTTTCCCCTGATGCAGGTGCTTTGAGGCAGAAATTCTTGATTTTGTCACCGTCAATTTTGGGTTAGTCCTATACCAGAGGAGTTAGTTTTAAATTTTTTTGAGCGCTATTTTTCCTTAAGTTGCTGCTGGCAATTTTGCCCCTCGTAGGATACCGATCAAACTTTCTCAGGAAACTAAATTATCTCAAAAAGCCCGATCGACCGCCGATCGTCTCATAGGGCCTGCAATGCCGCAACAGCAAGGCTTTTGACGCTCGCTTTGACTTGCGTTAAACACGAAGGCGAACTGAGGGCTATCCGAGTCGTGCCCGCGCGACATGAAATTAACCAACGGCGGCGCAGTCGTCAGAATTGCTTGTGGGTGCGATCGGGCAAACTCTGATATAGTAAAGCCAGAGGTATGCCAGAGAGCGCTTGTTCTCTAACACATTTTCCAAGGGGAGATCAACTATGCTGCATCGAGTTCTTGCCAAAAGTCGCTATCTAATGTTAATCGCTGTATTCGGTTCTTTTGCAACGTCTGTGACGCTTTTGATCTACGGTGCCCTGGAAACCTTCATTACCATCGGCCACACAGCTACAGTACCGGTTTCTAGCGAAAACTCCAAACAACTGATTCTGTCTAGCATCGAAGTTGTAGATTTGTTTCTCCTCGCCACAGTATTTTACATTACTGCCCTCGGGCTTTACGAGCTGTTTATAGACGAGCGCATCAAAGTACCACACTGGCTGGAAATTCACACCATCGATGACCTAAAAACCAAACTCACCAGCGTCATTGTAGTAGTGTTAAGTGTATTGTTTCTCTCTGAGGTAGTTCGGTGGAACGGCGGGACGAACATCCTTCCCTTGGGAGCGGGTATCGCTTTAGTAATCGCTGCGCTGACATATTTTCTAAGTTCGCAGCTCAAAAAGCCGAAGTCAGATTAATGGCTGTTTGAGGAGGGAAATTAACCAAATCCGGCTGAACCAGCAACGGCAATCAAGTTGCATTATATTTCATAAGTAATTTAACATTACATCTGTATTGGGACTGATAAGAATGCAATCTGAAACTTGCTTTTAGAGAGAGGAAAGTAGTGGCTTCTAGTATATAAGATTAACTTTATGTTTAATAATTAGAGGTCATTATGCCCGAACAACAATTTGATACCTTACCTTCAGAAGCACAAGAACTCCCCCAAGGGGCGAAACAAATTTTTCAGGCGGCTTTTAAGAGCGCTAGTGAAGGTGGAATGAGCGCCGATGGTGCTACTAGCGTCGCTTGGAACAGCGTAAAATCTGAATACGTTAAAGGCGATGGGGGCACGTGGCATCACAAGGGCGACGATACTAACCAAACCCGCAAATCTGTACAGTCTGGTGGCAATTAGTTATCAGCCATCAGTAATATCGTGTCCGCTAACATAACCCCTATCCGTTGTGTAGTGAGGGCTTCATTCCTCAAATTTTGATGAGAACGAAGAATCCTCACTACCAACCAATTGCAGTGACGTTATTCTAGCGGGCATGAGATCATCAGTCCTTTGCAATGTACTCATCCTTTGTGGTTAATGGTTTACGTTGATAGCTGTTGGAATGGCGGTGGTACACAAGTTAATGCAGCTTGTTAATCGGCTGGCGCATATCCCATTGCAATTCGGCTAAAACTAGCAAGCTAAATACCATTACGGTTCCCGTAAATAGGAAAGACCAACGGCCCGTGAAAGGCAAAATCAAAATTCCCAACAGGTGAAATAAACTTGCTGCTAAAAGCGCGCGCGAGCGCACTGCAAATCCAGTCCCCAAATACCCTAGGCCGCTCATTCCCAACCACAGGGGACAGAGATTCGCCAACACTTTTCCCCACTTGAGAAAAATTGCTAGATCCGTCAGCAGCAATCCTAATAACATTAGTAGTACCCAACCGTAAAGCACCCAAGTCAGGCGTTCTATTTTGACCCAAGAGTATGTCATGCTTACCATTGCTGCTGTACCTACGAGGCTGAGCGCGGACCACAAACCTGCTTGCAGTATCCAACTCATAGAAAAAAATTGTGCTGTGCCGAAGATGGGTATCAACAGCAAGCTCCACAGCAAGCAAGTTCGATCGAGACAAGTATAAAATTGTGAATAAAACCGATCTTTGCCAAGGGGAAACTGAACCTGCCAAAGCCCTTCTAAATCCTGAACCTCGATCTTAAGCTGTTTCCGGCGCAGAGGCGGAACTGAATAATTAAAAAAGGTCATATCTGACACTATTAAAATTTACAATTATTTGCTTAGGTACTATCTCACCAGCTATCGCTATAATTGCAATCTGTCAATCGGATTAATCTAGTTAAGTTGATAATCTGTCGGCAGTAAGAGTTATTTGAACTCACCAGATTAAACAGGAAGAGAGAGATTGGACAACTTGATAAGATAGCTCTTGCGACAGATGGCTGGAATATTACTTATTCGATACTTTGAAAATAGTCAACTTTGTTACAGAATTTATGCTCACTTCATCCCATCCTCTGAAACAGGTATTCCACTGCCCGGAAGAATCGGATTTTTACGCGCACTGCTTGGAAAGTTTAGTGTTAAATGCTAGTGACAATTATCGACTTATAGTAGAGTTTGGTTCAGGAGAGGGAAGTCCAGTTATTAAGTCTTTGCTGAGAAGTGATTTTGAGGGGACAATACAGGGATTTGAGCTAAATAATGTAGCTTGGAAAATTGCTCAGTCTCAAATTAAGGAATATCAACTGAGCGAAAAATACACGGTCAACAATTGCTCTTTTTTTGATTCGCCTTTATACGAGTCGGCGGATTGTGTCATCTCAAATCCCCCTTACTTGCCGGCGGTGGATGATAAAATTTACCAGCCTCTGTTGCACGGCGGGAGTGATGGTTGTACAATTGCTAAGAAACTTTTATCTTTGGGCAGCGATGAAGTTTTGCTGATGGTTTCTAGCTATTCTAATCCTGTGGGTTTGATCGATTATGCCTTGGATCGAGGCTACTCGGTGGCGAATTTTGAAATTGCACCTTTAAATTTTGGCTATTATAGTTCGGAACCGAAGGTGAAAAGTGCGATCGCCAGTCTGCGAGAACAGGGAATGGCTTTTTATTCGGAAAACATCTATCTGCTGGCTGGAGTTTTGTTTAAGAAGCACCAAAAGTCGCAAAGAGATTTGTCGATCGAGCTAATTCAGTTAATGACAGCATTTTAAAATACAGGCCTGGTAGGGTGCATCTGAGATGTTGCACCATTCTCAGCAACAGGCAAGATGCCTATTCCACAAGAAATACACTTTTTGTGGAACAGGCATCTTGCCTGTTGCTAAAAGGCTTATTGAGAACGGTGCAATATCTAGGGTGCATCAGTCTTTGAGGCACCCTAGATAGCCGTTAATTCCGTTCTGCGGCTTGGATCGATCGCACCACAGCAGCCCCAGCCCGATCGCCGATCGACTTCTCCTGATCGTACCCCAACACCAGTTCCCACGCCTCCTGCGGGTATCTATCAACCAGCGGGATCGCCACTTCATCCAACATCCAGCGACCGTGACGTTCGTCTTCTTTGATGTGCAGTTCCCAATAACCCATCGCAGCCTGCGAGAGGCCCAGACGCTGGGCGGCGGCTAGATAATTGCGGTAAGCGACCGGCCCCGCCACCTCAAAATAAGTTAGTCCGCCGTTGTAGCGCAGAAAATGGCGCTTGCGTTCCGTCAGCAGAAAGTTGTGATTAATGCTTGCGAGCACTTCCCAAGGCACTAAATCGAAGTACGCTTCTGGTTCTGTACTCATCCCGAATTCAGCCAGCATTTGAGCAAAAAAGGTCGAATGCTTGCGGGGAAGGCGACCGCCGCCGTATTCTTCGATCAGCACTCGTGTAAGGGTGCACTGAATTTCGTTGCCGGCACCGCCGAGGATGCGAGAAAGGCGGCTGGCTTCCACTAAACCGTCGAAAGAGGCGATCGCCAGTAGGTGTTTGTATCCCTCTTCAGTCATCTGTTCCCGCTGGTAGCGATCGAGCTCAGTTAACGGAGGATCGACATCGGCGGCCGCGCGATCGCGCAGGGCTTGCTTGACATCCGACAATTTTTGCAACGCTGCAACGTCGATTTGCGCCAGTTCCCACTGCTGCCAAGGTTCCTCAATGCGATCGCGCACGGAACGCAAATAGTGCGATCGTTCGTTATTGTAGCGGCGCAAATCGTCGTACCAAAACAAGTTGAGGCGGTTGACGCGGTAAAGCACGCGCTGCAAGAAGCGGTGAGCGGCCTCATCGCCCGGTTCCTGTTGGTAAGCTGCTTGAATTGCATAGGCGATCGCGCTTTCAAAATCGCTGACAAGTAACGGTTTTGCCGCCACCGTCTTGTCTAAATCCTCGACTTCTAGCAAATTGACAAATTGGCGATCGGCTGCTTCGTAATTTGGGGGTGTGGGTTGCTTTTTGGGAAGACTCGGCGAGTCTATTTTGGGGAGTAAATCTGCCGTGTTTTGCATGGAATCAACTTTATTATGACTTTGATTATTGTGCTGCCTGCCCAAACAGCCAACCGTTGCAGATTGCTGAGGATTCTGGCTAATTACTTTCAAGATAGCCAATCAGTCAGCCGCATACACCCTTCCATTGATAGAGATTTGACCGCTACCGTCTCATACCCTTTTCAACTTGTGAGTCAAGGTAACAACGTTTATGGAAATTGGTATTAACTTATATCAGGCTTCCTTCTCAATCACCTGTTTATAAACGGGCATCTGGCCCGTTCCACAAAAACTAAATTTTCTTGTGCAAGAGGGATCTTGCTCGTTCTTCAAAAACTCAACCTTCTTGTGGAACGGGCATCTTACCCGTTCTTGAAAAACTCAATCTTCTTCTGGAACGGACATCTTACCCGTTCTTGAGACTGGTACAACCTATGACTACTATCAATTTAGGCGATCGCGAAAATACTCCTCATACAAGTTGCATCTCGCAGTGCAATAATTGCTCTCCTGCTTCACCAAACCCATACTGTTTAATTTAAACGCCAATTCTAGCCTTAATCGGATTGGCTTTGACACACTCGAAACCTCTCTCATCGCCTCGATTAATTCGGGATATTTTTCTAAATTCCACAAATGCCTCCGCAAATGGTCGCTGTAAATTCCTGCCTCCGTCGTGGCCGATTTCAGCAAGTGATTTAAAGTCACATCTTGACGGGCAATGCGATACATAGCCAGCCGCACCAAAAATGGATGACCTCCCACTAAAGCCATCAATTCTACAACTTCACCATCACTCCAATTCAATCCGTGCCGTGTAGCCAAATCTTGCACTTGCTGCGAATTAAACTCCGGCAATTCAATCGGCAACCCCACATTAAACGGCGATTTATTCACGTCCAGCGGGATATAAACTTCCGTCGAATGCACCACTACCAAGCGAAACTTTTTCCAAATATCTCGCCGTTTCGCTTCTTCGTGTAAAGCTCGCAATAATCCAAAAAAATCATCAGCAATTTCTGGCGATTCAAACAGGCGATCGCTCTCATCCAAACCTAACGTCAGAGGTTTTGAGGATTCTGAAAGTAAATACTGTTCAAAATAAGCTTTGCAGCACTGATTACTACCAATCAAATCCGCTAACTCCCAGCACTTAGGCAATTGCTCTAGCATTCCTAACTCTTGACCGATGCTAGCACAAAACCACTGCAAAAATGTATCTGAGTTAGCGAATATTTTCCTATTTGCTAGCTGAAAACTCAGCGCTACCGTGCGAGAACCTTGCACTTCTGCATGATGCAAAATCCTCGCCATCAAGGAAGTTTTGCCCATTTGTCGGGGTGCTTTGATGCGGATCAGCGCTCCCGGTTGGGCGATCGTCTCGTAACAGCGGGATTCGATGGGAGGGCGATCGATATAAAAACAAGAAGTGAGTTCAACTTGTCCTCCTGGCAATTCTGGCGCGGCTGCTGGCAGGGGTTGAATTATTGACTGTTTTGTGCTAGGAATTGCGTGCCATTCTACAGCTAATTCATGGTCGAGAGTTAACGATGTCCGACCTTCTTTAATAATGGTTAAAATTTCTGATACTAACTTTGATGAGTGACCAGCACCGCGCCACAGCCAGGGCTGAATTCCTGCTAAATAGCTGCGTAAATCAAAGGAAAGCGGTGTATTTAATTCAATAAAAATTGGTAAAATGGCTGGTTTATGAGAAGTTAAATTGTGCAATTCCTTGGCTAGCTGCACTTGTTCCAATACCATTTCGCTAGCGGCAGATTCTTCGGAAATCAGTAACAGCAAATAATCGCAACGTTTTAAATATGAGCTTGAGTCGCTGCTGTTGTTAATAAAAAAGACTTCGTGGCCCCCCGCACTCAAAGCTTGGTATAACTGCTGGGAAAGGGTGTTGTCTGAGATCGATCCTCTTCGAGGGCTTCGCCAACGGGCGTTGGCGTTAGCGAAGCGATCCGAAGGAAAGCCCTCGAAGACGATCGCCACTTTTGCCCTCACCAGCACTATCTCCTCTGGCTCTGAATTCGCTTCAAAATCAGCTATATCGCGCCATTCCTGCCCCAATCCGCGACAAATTTCGATGAAATTGGCATAATCCACAGGTTTGCCATTCAGAAAATGGCTGACAGTAGATTGGGCCATGCCTAAATCCTCAGCCAAAATTTTTTGACTGGGAAAGCCATTTCTCAGGAGACAGGATTTAACTGCACGAATGCACTCTTCGCGCACCCTTAGCGATCGTGGCATTGCTTATAACAATCAAGACACTGAAACCATCATAAATGCCAACCGTCCCTAAAGTCGATGAAAAGTCGATGAAAAGTCGATGAATTTTCAAATAAGTCAGTCGCTAACTCAAATAGCCACCTGATTAGATTAGAAATAACAAGGTTGAATCCCATCACAACGAGGTAAAAGCATTGTGCATTCTATCCTAATTTGGTCGCTGGCCTCAGCCACTAATCAACCCGGTTTCGCCTTCACACCCCCGATCTTGTGGTTGCTAGTCGGAGTTTTGCTTAGTGCGATCGATCTATTAATCCAAAAAACTCAGCCCCAAAAATACAGGTTTTACGTGCTAATGATGGGTGCTGCTGCTCTAATTGAATCCTTCGTTTTGTGGAGAGGATCAGTCGCCTTCCAATTTAATTGGACGATGGTAATGTATGAAGATTTTGACTGGCAGATATTCTACTGGATGGGGATAGCTCTCGCCCTGAGCATCTGGATTCGACCAATTTTTATTGTTCGCAAAAAGTTTGTGATTCCCGAAGCCACGGAAGCCACAACAATCTCCGAGATTTTCCCTGGAGAAACCGGAATGGTGATTTATGAAGGGGCTTCTTGGAAAGCTCGCAATGAAGATTCCCAAGGGGCGATCGCACCCAGACAAAAAGTTTACGTTTTGCGGCGCGAAGGAAACACGCTGATTGTTGTACCTGACAGATTAATTCACATCAACAGCTAAATCTCAGTTAGCTCTTTTATGACTCGGCGATTGAAATCGCTTCTACACAAACAAAGTCCCTCTCTAAGAGACTAATAAATCACTCTCAACTGTCAACTGTCAACTATTTACCAGGAGATTCACTATGTATCAGTATTTTTTGACTGTATTGTTGGCTATCACCGGAGTATCCTTAGCGAGCAGCGTTAAAATTGTCCGTCAAGGAGATGAGGCGTTAGTTGAAATTTTCGGAAAGTACGATCGCAAAAAACTAGAACCGGGTATAACCTTTTTGATTCCCTTTGTCGAGCAAGTGGCCTATAAACAAACTCTGCGCGAGCAAATTTTAAACTTGCCAGCGCAAGAATGCACAACGCGCGATCGGGTTGCCGTCACCGTCGATTTTATTGTGTACTGGCGAATCATTGACTTAGAAAAAGCTTCCTACAAAGTGCATAATCTCAAGGAAGCAATGTTAAATATGCTGATTCTTTCCATTCGGACTCACCTTGCTAAATTATCTGTCGAGGAACTCTACACGGCTCGCAATGAAATCAATAATGCTTTAGTGGAGGAGTTGGATACAACGACAGATCCTTGGGGTGTGAAGTTTACGAGAGTGGAATTGCGCGATTTTGCGATCGGCAGTAAAGTGATTCATCCTACATCCATTGACCGGAAAGAAGTACAAAAGCTGCGAGCTTAGAGATTAGTATTTCCTCCTTTTCCTCGTTACCAGGCAGAGCCTGGTAACGCTGAACCAGAGCCTCTGCTTCGCCGACTTTAATTCGCCTTGTATATACCATTTAAGGAGACAAAATCATGACTAAATATCAAGTATCAAGTATGAGCAATTTAGCTTATAACGGTTGCGGATGCTTATTGCTTTCAATGGGCATTGGAGCAATTGGTGCGATCGCTCTGGCATCATTTCTGAATGCTAGCAATAAACCCATGATTTCAGAAGCAAAACTGTATGTTGGCTCCATGAACAAAGCGCAGCAAGCTCAATTTGCTGAAAAAAGTGCTTTTGCTACTTCTGTTAATGCTTTGGGAATTGGGATTAAAACCGAGACAACAAATTTCAAGTATTCAGTTCGCGCCACTAAAAAAGCAGCATTTAATTATGGAGTATCCAAGGAAAAAGGCTTTAAAAGTTATGTCGGCGGTGTCTTTCTAGTTTCTGCTAAAAATTTTGAGCCAAATGCTGCTAAAGATGAAATAACTACAAAGTCCATATTGTGCGGCTCTGATTTTCCCGGTACAATTAAACCAGCGGAACCCACCTATGAAAATGGTAAGATTGCTTGCGGTAAAGGCACGACACAAGTGACCAGATAATCTAATTATAGGCCAGATTATGACAGTCGATTACCAATATCAAATCGGAGGCAGTCTCCCGCAAAATGCACCTACTTATGTAGTGCGACAAGCTGACTCAGAACTTTATCAAGCCCTCAAAGCCGGAGAGTTTTGTTACGTGCTCAATTCCCGACAAATGGGCAAATCCAGTTTGCTGGTGCGAACTGTACAAAAACTCTCCGCTGATGGCATTGCCTGTGCTACGATCGACCTTTCTGACATTGGCAACCAGCAAGTCTCTCTAGATAAGTGGTACGGCGGCGTCGCTTACAAGCTATTGTGCAGTTTCAACCTGTTTAACCCAGTCGAGTTTATGACTTGGTGGCGGGAGAGAGAGTTGATGTCGCCAGTGCAGCGCTTAGGAGAGTTAATTGAAGAATTGCTGCTGGCAAAACTTCCTCAACCTCTTGTCATTTTTATTGATGAAATTGATAGCGTTCTCAGTTTCCAAGAACCCCTAGACGATTTTTTTGCATTACTTAGATGTTGCTACAATAAACGCGCTCACAATTCAGAATACCAGCGCATTACATTTGCTTTGCTGGGAGTAGCTACCCCATCGGATTTAATTAGCGATGCAACTCGTACCCCGTTTAATATCGGTTTAGCTATTGAATTGCACGGTTTTAACTTACAAGAAGCTCTGCCTTTAACCAAGGGATTTGAGGGAAAACTAGACAATCCTCTTGAGGTTTTAAAAGATATTTTGGATTGGACGGGAGGGCAGCCATTTCTGACTCAAAAGCTTTGCAAGCTGATTCTAAATCATGTAAAAAGCTTAGCATCGGCTTCTCTTATATCAGACGCAACGGATGAAAGCAAAAGTGAATTTTTTACTACAAATCAATTGTTCATTAGCGAAATAGTTCAATCTCATATTATTGATAATTGGGAATCGTCTGATGAACCTGTACACATCAAAACAATTCGCGATCGCCTTCTCAGAAGTCAGCACCGCGCCAGTAGGTTATTAGGACTATATCAAAAAATATTGCCACCCTGCGATCCCCCTCAACCCCCCTTAATCAGGGACGAGAAAATGCCAGAATTACCCTTGTTAAGGGAGGGTGCGGGAATCTGGGCGGATGATACTCCCGAACAAACAGAATTGCGGCTGAGCGGATTGGTAGTAAAACGAGCCGGAAAATTAACCGTATCCAACCGCATTTACGCAGCTATATTCAACCCAAACTGGGTAGAAAAAGCACTCGGCGACTTGCGCCCCTATGCTGAAGCCCTAACAGCATGGATAGCTACAAATTGTCAAGACGAATCTCGCTTGTTGCGGGGTCAAGCACTGGAAGATGCCCAACAGTGGGCGGCAAATAAAAGCTTGAGCACACAAGATTATCAATTTTTAGGTGCGAGTCAAGAAGCGGAATTTGCCAAATTGCGCGATCGCGAAAAACAAACTCAAACTGAAATTGAACAACTGCGCCGCGAAAAAAAGTTACTAGAGGAACTAAGCGAAGCACAAAAGCAGAAAAAAGTGATGGCAGTTAAACTTTGGCGCGAGCAACAACTGAGAGTGCAAACAGTTACAGGAGCCGCCGTCATATTAATATCAATCCTAATAGTAGCTTTTTGGGTTAAACCGTCAATCGAAGAAAGAAACAACAAAATTCTCACCCTCAGTTTGCTATCAGAAACGCTATTTGCCGCAGATAAAAAAGAAGAAGCTTTGCTAGAAAGCATTAGAGCTGTTACAGAAATGAAACGATCGCTCGGAGTGAGTTCAGATATTCAGATGCGAGTGGCGATCGCCCTCGAACAGGCAGTTTACAACTTTCGGGAACGCCGCCGCTTGCAGAGTCAAGCGAGTACCCTCGCTTTCGTGAGTTTCAGTCCCGACAGTCAAACAATTGTGACGGCTACCGATAATTATATCAAACTTTGGCAAACTAATGGAACTTTGCAAGCCACATTGACAGGGCATACTGATAAAATTAGAAGTGCAATATTCAGTCCTAGCGGTGAGATTATTGTCTCAGCCAGCGACGACAAAACTGTAAAAATTTGGCAAAAGAATGGCAAATTAATTCATGATTTAAAAGGACACAGCGGTCAAATAACAAGCGTCTTTTTGAGTCCCGATGGTAAAATCATTGTTTCAGCAAGTGCCGATGGAACTGTTAAACTCTGGAAAATCAACGGTGAAGAATTGTTAAGTTTTAAAGTGGAGCGAGGTTGGATAACCAGCGCCAGTTTTAGCCCAGATGGTCAGATAATTGCTGCGGCTGGCACTGATGGCACTGTTAAACTTTGGAGTTTGACAAAGGTTGTGGAAAAGTTGCAAAAACAGCAGTCCATCCAAGCAAGCACCGATATCCAATTGCTCCGAAGCTTACAGATTGAAAGTGATAAAATTATGAGTGTAACTTTCAGTCCCGACGGAGCAATGCTGGCGACTGCAAGTGCTGGCGGAACTGCGAGAATTTGGAGGAAAGACGGCAAACCGCTAAGTATTTTAAAGCATACAAGTGGATTGACAAATATCAGCTTTAGTCCCGACAGTCAAATGTTGCTATCTGCAAGCACAGACAAAATGCTGAGGCTGTGGAACATTGACGGTACATTGCTCAAAACTTTAAAAGGTAACAAGGATGCTGTTTGGAGTGCGAGTTTTAGTCCAGACGGCAAGGCGATCGCTAGTGCTAGTGCTGACGGTACGGTGATGCTGTGGAATCTTAATCTTGACGATTTGCTGGTGCAGGGCTGCAATGTCGCCCACAATTATTTTAAGACAAATCCGATCGCAAATCAAAACAATCGCCACCTCTGCGACGGGATTGGAACTCAGTCAGAACTCACGCAAAAAAAATCAGGTTAAGAGTCAATCGATTTTAGATTTTAGATTAAAGATTTTAGAATTAAAGCATTGACCCCACGGATGAATCCGGGGGCTTGTATCCTGGATGCTTTCGGTCAAAATGTTGAGTTGGGCAGCAAAGTATCTAGGCAGAAACCGGCTTTTTGACCGCCCCTGCGTCTAGGGCTGATATGGTTAAAATTGGTAGCAGCTAATAGGTAATAGGTCAGCCCGATCGGTGTATTCAACTCTAGAACAAAAGTACCAGCGCCTGCAAAAAGACTTAACAGGCGGAGTCATCGCCCTTGGGGGCATTTTATGCACGGGTAGTCTCTGGTATTGGCAGGTGGAAAAATGGCCTTTGCTGGATGCCGCTTACATGACAGTCTTTACCCTAGCAACTGTGGGCTACGGTGAACTTCACCCCCTCGGCCAACGCGGGCGAATGTTTACGATATGCCTGATTTTGATGGGCGTGATTGTGATTGGTTTCATCGTCAACCGCTTTACAGAAGCGCTGATTCAAGGATATTTTCAAGAAGGAGCAAGAATTAGGCAGCAGCGACGATTGGTAGATTCTTTGATGGGGCATTACATTCTCTGCGGTTTTGGGCGCACGGGCCGCCAAATTGCCTTGGAATTTCAGGCCGAATATATCTCTTTTGTGGTGATTGATTCGGCGGTGCCGTCGGTTGAGGCAGCTTTGGCGCTGGGGTACACGGCTGTCCAAGGAGACGCGACTCTGGACGAAACTTTGCTGAATGTGGGGATCGATCGCGCAATTTGCATAGTAGCAGCTTTGCCTTCGGACGCCGAGAATTTATATACTGTCATGTCGGCGAAAACTCTGAATCCGAAGGTACGGGCGATCGCCCGCGCCACCACAGAAGAAGCCGTAAAGAAGTTGCAGCGGGGCGGGGCCGATGCCGTCGTATCCCCCTACATTACCGGCGGAAAGCGGATGGCGGCAGCGGCTTTGCGGCCTCAAGTTATGGATTTTTTAGACGGTGTTTTGACCGGCACCGATAGTTCTTTTTACATGGAAGAATTTTTGGTCGATCCCAATACTTGTGTCTACGTCGGGCAAACTTTGAGAAATGCCAAGTTGCGATCGCAATCGGGGGCCTTGGTGTTAGCAGTGCGGCGCGCTGGCGGGACTTTGATTGTCGGGTCTACTGGAGAAACTGTGATCGAAGGAGGAGATATGCTGATTTGTTTGGGTACTGCGGAACAACTGCGAACTCTCAATCAAATCCTCAGTCCCCTGAGTTTTCGCCTCCCCCGGCCCCCGAACTAATACGATGTCAGGTTTCTTGTCAGGAATGCAAGTCCTCTCTCAATCAATGCTTCCCATAACAATTGACACTCGATGGCGTAAACACAGGGGGATTCTTTAACCTGGACTTCCCCCCCTACAAATGTACTAACAGTCGTCAAACTTTTACTCCACAAATAAGACAACTGTTGAGCTGAAAATTTGACCCATTTATACACAATAGCTGACGCAGGCGATCGCGATCGTCTGTTGTAGATTCAATATAATTGCCGATCACAAACAGATATCAATCATCTACATGGGTACACAATTTTTTACTCAACAGTTGAAACCTTTGTGATCAGAGGCTTAAAAATGCTAAATATCGAATCGAATTAACGCGACGGTGTTTGCGAGACTTGGGGGTATTATAGAGATAATTTTAACGGTCTGTACTTACTGACTCAAGAATTGAGAGAAGTGATGGTATAATAGGCGGTCTTGCTTCTCTAACCTTAGAGAGAAGCAAGACCGATGCAGAAATACGTCCTAAGAGTTTTGCGATCGCCCTTAGCGTCAGGTAATATTCTTGTTAATTATTGCGCTTCGCTCAGGAGAAAAAATTTATGCCAGATATGTCCGGTCAAGACCCCTCGGAAATTAAAATGGCGACGGTTGATGAAGAAGAAAAAGGCGCAACGTTTAGCGGTACGGTCATCCTTGGTATCGATGTCGAGGGTGCTGGGGAAGTCCTTTTCTTCAGAGACTTTTTGATTGAAGATTATAAAGGCGAACTTACCGCTTATCTGGCAACAGATGGCAATATAACGAAAAGCATTGATTTAGGCGAAGTTAAGCATAAGAACACCAGCTTTAAGCTGCCAATTCCGCTGGGGACGGATACATCACCCTACAATACCGTCGTGCTGCGCGACGAAAAAAGCAAGAAAAAAGTTGTGACGATCAAGCTGTAAAATTTGCAATTTAGCTCGTAGTTCAGCCAAATTCGTTAGCGCAGCCCTCGAAGAGGATCGCCCTTTTTTTCCTGAAGTGCGATCGCTCTTAAATTAAGGTGCGTCACTTTCGATCGAACGGCGAAGTTTTGCGATCGCTCGTAAAGTGATGCACCCTAATTTTTAAAATGGAATCGGATCGTAATCGGGATTTTCCGGTTCGTTAGAGGGACCCGACTGGCGATCGGACTCAGAATTTGAAGACTGATGCGAGTTCCAATCCGAACTAGATGTGCGGTTAGCGCCGCCTGGAGCGCTGTTAGAACTGCGGTTCCGCGAGCCTAAAGGAACTACATTGCTCGGCACATTAGCCGGCGCGGTGTCGCGAATTTGAGCTGGTTCGGGGGCTGTTCTACCTGCGGGAGCCGCACTCATGGCATCGGCGCCGACACTGTAAATCCTTTGAGCTGTCAGTTCAGCGCGCTTTTCTTTAATACCATCTCTTTCGATCGTATTCATGCTCAGCCTTCCCTCAATAATCACGCGATCGCCCTCGTGATATTTTTCGTGAATTTCTTGAGCAAAATTTCCCCATCCTATCACTTTCAAATGTTCGGGCGGATCTTCTGGTTTGGGGCCGGGAAACTGCACCAACATCTCAGCGATTTGAAGTTGATTGTCTGGAGTATAACGGAGTTGCGGTTGTTGAATTATTTCCGCCATCAAAATGCAGCTATTCATCTGTTATCTGTGCGTAATTGGGAATTGGAGGTTGAAGAAAGAAGGAAGAAAGAAGAAGGAAGAAGGAAAAAGTAGCTCTCCGTGTACCGATGACTTGTGCGTCTTGCTTTTGGCAATAGCAAATAGCAAATTGGTAATTGGTAATTACTGATTTTTCTGCACTCTTGGCTATTAGTTGTCGCCGATTACCGATTACCCATTACCAAATTTATCTTGGCGAACCGCCGCCTCGGTTTGGCTGACAAAATCGTGAACGAGGGCGCGGTACTCCTTCAAAGTTTCAGATACCCAATCTCGATCCTCGCTGTTGGCGAAGATATGAACGGTCGGTTCACTAGCATCGGGCAAAACTAATACCCAATTGTCGTCGCTGTAGTTAAAAATCTTCACTCCATCTACTAATTCTAAACGATCGGGCGAATGAGTTTCTACTAAATGTCGCATCAGCGAACCCTTGATCGTCCAAGGACAGCGGACGCTGTAACTGCGGTGGGTGACGCGGGGAAGTTCCGCCTTGATCTGTCCGAGCGATCGCTCCTGAATCGTCATCATTTCTATCACTTTAGCAATGCAGAACATTCCGTCAAATCCGGGATGCAACTGCGGGAAAATAAAACCCATAAGGCCGCTGCCGCCCAAAACCACATTCGGGTTCCTGTTAGCGGCTTCCATCAAAGCAGTTGGGTTCGCCTTCGTGCGGATTACCTTGCTTTGATAGCGGCGGGCGATCGCCTCCACCGCAGAAGACGCATGCACTGGTACTACTACTGTACCTTTGGGATGAGAAGTCAGCATCAAATTTACCATCAACGCCGTCAGCATTTCCCCACGAATCGCTATCCCAGACTCATCTACCAAAATGAGCTGTTCGCCGTTAGCCGATACCTGCACTCCAAAATTAGCGCTGAGTGCTTTCACCACCCGGCCGAGTTGGTCAAGCAAATATTCCCGTTCCCCGTTGCTCAGAGAAGTCTGCTTGAGACTGGCATTGAGCACCACCGCATCGCAGCCAAACTTGGCGAGCATTTGCGGCAGAATTGCTCCGGAAACCGCGTAAACGTAATCGATTACCACCTTAGTATTGCTGTAGCGTATGGCCTCAACATTCATCTGTCGCTCAAAAATGCGGTTGTAAACGTCGAGAGCTTGGTTAAAGTACGTCATGTCTCCAATTTCCGGAATTAGAGCCCGCCGCAAATCTTCTTTAAAATAAGCCCCCTCAATTTTTTTCTCAGCTCCTTTAGTAATATTGATGCCTTTGATATCGAAGAATTCAATTAAAATGTGGTCGGAGCGATCGGGCGAAATGCGAACATGAATGCCGCCGGCAATCGACAGCGTAGACGAAACCGTGCGCGCGATCGGAATTGCCGTCGATTCCAAATTGATCACATTAATTCCCACCGACATCAAACCCGCAATCAAAGACCTCGAAACCATCCGCGAAATGCTCCGCTGGTCGCGAGAAACCGATACCGAAGTCCCGGGTTTCAAAGTCGAGCCATAAGCCGCGCCCAATTTCACTGCAAATTCCGGAGTAACATCCACATTTGCCAGTCCTTGAACGCCACGCTGACCGAACAAATTCCGCTTAGCTTGTTCTCCCCAAATTAAATTTTGATTTAACAGAGCGCCGGATTCAATATTTTTGCTCGGCCATACGCGCACGCTTGGCCCCACTTGTGCTTCTTCTCCCACGATGGACATTGAACCGACGACAGCACCTTCGAGGACGTGAGCGCGCCTGTCTACGCGGGTACTCCGGCAAATCACGCAGGCCCTAAGATGAGCGTCTTCACCGACAATTGCTCCGTTCCAGACAATGGGACGTTTGAGGTTGGCGTCGGCCCCGACAGTCACGTTATCTCCGATAACTGTACCGGCATCGATTTTAACTCGGGCTGCAATTCGGCAATTGTTGCCGATCATGGCCGGTACTTCGATGATCGCGCTATCGTCAATAAAAGTATTCTGACCTACCCAAATTCCTGATCGAACTTCGTTGTAGTAGCTCAAATCCAGTTTGACCTTTCCCCGCAGCGCGTCGTACTGAGATTCCCGGTAAACATCTAGCTGGCCAACATCGCACCAGTAACCCTCGGCGATGTAGCCGTACATCGGCTCGTTTTTTTCCAGTAGCATGGGAAACAAGTCTTTGGAGAAGTCGCACTCCTGATTTGCCGGCAGGTAATCCAAGACCTCGGGTTCTAAAATATAAATGCCGGTATTGATAGTATCGGAGAAAATTTCGCTGCTAGAAGGCTTTTCCAGAAAGCGACTGATGCGGTAATTTTCCTCGGTAATCACGACCCCGAATTCCATCGGGTTGGGAACGCGAGTTAAAATTAACGTGGCTTTGGATTGCTTGCTGCGGTGAAATTTGATCGCTGCCGTTAAGTCGAAGTCTGTGATGCTGTCGCCGCTGATGACCAGAAAAGTTTGATCGAGCAGTTCAGCAATATTTTTGACGCAACCAGCCGTACCCAGCGGTTGGTCTTCCTCCACAGCGTAAGTCATTTGAACGCCAAACTCTGCCCCGTCAGTAAAATATTCGCGCATGACATCGGGAAGATAGTGCAGCGTTGCAATAATTTCCGTGATCTGATGCCTTTTTAGCAAATTAATAATGTGTTCTGCGATCGGGCGATTAAGAATCGGCACCATCGGTTTGGGCAAATCGCACGTCAGGGGTCTGAGCCTCGTTCCCGACCCCCCAGCCATTAGCACTGCACGCATAAAATCCTCCTTGCTTAGAAAGCTCTCTACCGTCATTGTCCGCTAGAAAAAGTTTCCCTGCTGTAATTGGTTGGCCGCCAACTCTCAGTTCTTACTTAAATATCTTCGAGTAGTGACACGTCTGGGAAATCCCGTTCGGCCAGGCTGTCCCCCAACAGCAACCGATTTCAACCGAATTAGAACTTGCGGCGCCACACCAATCGCCCGATCGAGCTCGGATTTGTAGGGGATGTTGGGTACTACCAGTTAAAAATAAATAATGCCACTGTAGCCCCGTGCTCGAAACCCTTCTGTCATCAGTCATTCCCAATTCTTTAATTCTTCAATTCTTCCATCGTATAAGCCCTCAGAATCCTCGACTTTTGGCAGAAGTTCCTTCTTGCTGGCTCGGTGAAAGCTATTTCGGGGGTGTTATTTTTAAGTTTGTGGCCAGCGGGGATTTTGAAGTCTCTTTCTGAAGGTGGAATTACTACAGCTATCGGTGCGCCTTGGCGTCTGATAAATGATAGATTAAGAGTAGCGCTTTGACTAGCTGACCCAAAATCCTATCTATTGCTTAGGGGTTTTTTAAATGAGTACGTTAATTAGCTTGGCATTGCTGATCGCTTACGGTGGCGGTATTTGGAAATTTTGGAATGGTTTCGATCGCACTAACTTCGATCGAAGTTTTGCAAATCGCCTGAAGCTGTCGCTGCTTTGGCCTGCATTAATTTTTAATAAGCCTTACCGCCAAAACTTTACAAAGGCTCTCAAAGCCTCTAAAAGGTAATTCAAGAATGTCTAAAAAGTCCGAACGCCCAGCAAGTACAAGCGAGCAAACTTGGTTTGCCAAAGGCAAATCAGATAGCTGGCAAGTTTTACTATCGCAGGTTGCTGCCCGGTTCGATCGCGAATACCGGGGAGAAGCTTTCGCTTTACCCGAAGAAGTCGAAGCAATGCCGATTTTCCTAGAATCAGTCGCAGGAACTCTCCAAGCAAAAACAGTTTCTCCCTTCTGGAAAATTGCCAAACCTCAAAAAAATCAGCGCTGTTTAGACATTGGCTGCGGAGTCAGCTTTCTGATCTACCCTTGGCGGGATTGGGAGGCATATTTTTACGGTCAAGAAATCAGCAGCGCAGCGCGAGACGCCTTAAACGCTCGCGGCCCTCAGCTCAATTCTAAGCTGTTCAAAGGCGTAGAATGGGCTCCCGCTCACCAGTTAAATTACGAGGAGGCTCAGTTCGATTTATGCCTCGCTACAGGCTTTAGCTGTTACTATCCCATAGACTATTGGAGTATTGTCATGGGAGAAGTAAAACGGGTACTAAAACCGGGCGGTCATTTTGTTTTTGATGTCCTCAACCCCACTGCTCCTCTAGCAGAAGATTGGGCAATTTTGGAAACTTATCGAGCCGGCGAAGTATTTTTAGAGACACTAGAAGATTGGGAAAAAATGATAAAATCTGCGGGCGCTAAGGTAGTCAAAAAGCAAAGCGGCGACTTATTTCAAATGTATAAAGTTCAATACAATTGAGAGTTAAGGGGAATAGGTAATTAGCTTTGTAGTCAAAACTTCAATCGTCCAAAGCCTGGTCTGGCAGACGAAAAACAACTTCATTCTTAGTGGAGAAAGTAGGGTGGCTTCACTAAGTAGAAATTAGTTTGAGAACCAACAAATATTCAAGCTGACGCACCCTACTAACTATAGCAACCGTCAAGGCAGTTATGGCATAAACGGGAAGTAGTCCTTATCCTGCCGTGCGATCGCTCCATGCCAAAACCCTACAGCTACGACCTTCGTCAGAAGGTGCTCGAAGCCATAAAACTCAATGGTTTGAAGATTAGTGAAGCCAGTCTCCTGTTCAACAGAGCGTCGCAACACGATCAGCTTAGGGTTTTCCATACCAGCCAAAAGTGGGAGCTTTGAAGCGTTACCCAATAAACCTCCCGGCAAGGGTCATAAAATTACTGACGCTGGAAAAATTCCGCGAGGCAAGGCTTGACTCATGGGAATAAAACTCAGATGGAGATGGCATCATTGAAGGGAGGGGGAAATTAGCGCTCGCACCATCTCACGGGCATTGAAAAAGATTGGTTTCACTCGAAAAAAAAACTTACGCCATTCCCAGAACCGGATGAAGTCAAACGCAAGGCGTTTATAGTTCAGTTGTCCAGTGTAGCCCCAGATCAGATTGTTTACCTCTCCCGAGTCTGGGATGGATCGGCCCTGCTCTGTACGATTATGGTTGGAATCAAAGAGGTCAGCGGTTCTATGCACTCAGATCAGGACGACGTAAGGGGCGGGTGAACATGATGGCAGCGCCAATGGGCCCCAACCTGATAGCTCCGTTTACTGTCTGAGGGAGCGTGTAATCGAACAGTGTTTTAAACGTGGCTAGAAACAAGTTTGCGAACCACACTCCAAGTTTGACAAGTTGTGGTGATGGATAATGCCACCTTCGATTCATAGCGGGCGCATTGAGCCACTGATTGAGAATGTGGGTGGCAAACTACTGTACTTAGGGCTTGCTGAATATATCGATCGCATATTACCTGGCCTGGGTTAAGAACTGGTGCGTTCGAGAGTCATCGCCGTGAAAAACAGGTAAAATAGATCAAAACCCGTGCATC
>NZ_JAUBPU010000018.1:0-93787 GCF_036700885.1 Microcoleus sp. S13_B4 | reverse complement strand
ATTTTTCTCCCACCCATAAAGCACCGCCTTGACTCGGCGCTAAATTGTTAGAAAAAGTAGTGTTGCTGATTGTGAATTCGCCGTTACCAATTCGTAAGCCGCCGCCTAAAGCATCGCCGTTGCTGCTTTTGACGACTTGATTGTTGACTATTGTACTGCCTTCAACAATGATTTTGTCTGGGGGATATACAAAGAGAAACATCCCGCCGCCTTGCCCTGCGCCTTTGTTGCCCTCAAAGCGACTGTTCCGAATGGCGATCGTACCACCGACAGGTCCAGGTGTACTGTTTGTACCGGAAGCATTAGCACCGTCGGTGTAAATTGCACCGCCATAACCACTGGTATTTGCTCCGGCTGCCCCGGCAGTAGAATCGTTATTTAAAAAAGTAGAATTTTCGACGGTTAGGTTGCCTAAAAGGTGGTTAATTGCCCCACCGTTAATACCTTTGTTGTTAGTAAAAGTAGAGCCTTTGACGGTGAGAGAACCCCCGCTTTTCGTGGCGATCGCCCCGCCACCTCGTTCGCTGTTAGCCGATCGCCCATCGTTACCATCAAAGGTACTATTTGTCACATTGGTGGTACTCTTGAAGCCTGTATAAATGCCGCCACCAAAACCGGCAACATTATTATTGACTTGGCAATTTTCTAAAGTTAAAGTGCTGCTACTTCCTGTTTGAATGCCACCACCGGCGCTAGTTGTCTGATTATTTGGGTCAGTACCAGAAACTTTGCCGTTGGCAACAATCAGGTTTTTTAGAGTAACATTGGTTAAAGCTTCGGTGAGGATGACCCGCGAAGTATTGTTGCCACTGATGGTTAAATTAGCTACACCAACTGCATCAATTGTCAAGTTTTTGTTGATGACAAGTTGACCAGAAGTGAGAGTAATTGTTTGGCTGGCAAGAGTGGAAGCAAATTGAATGGTATCGCCGGCTGCTGCGGAGGCGATCGCACTTCTCAAGGAACCCGGTCCGCTATCATTAGTGTTAGTAACGGTAATAGTTCCTAAAGTCCCTCGGTAATCCGCCATTGCCTCTGGAGTCAAGGCTAGCGGTGCTTCAATATCACCTTTGGCAAACTCCAAATTCCAGTTACCACCGTAGCCAGTGCGATCGCTAGATGCCGCAATATCAGCCCCGGTTAACTCGCCCAGGCGATCGACAAAATCGCTCCCCGAACCCGCAGCAACATCGCAACCGTAAAGCACAATATCTGCTTTGTCGCTCAGCGCGTTTCGCCACTCTTGCAACTGGCTTTCATATTGGGGCAAATTACCCGCATTTAACGTCGCAGAACCTAGCTGCAAGCTACCAGAATTGCCGTGAGAAAAAATGTGAACTGAGTCTATCGCCCCCTTATTAGAGGCGTATTTTTCCATCTCGGAGGTGATTTGTTCGATGCCGTTTTTGGTGCGATGGAGTATTACTACATGCTGTCCCGGCAGCACTCCCGCTGTAATTGACTCGTAATCTTCCACGCCGGAGTCAATGAAGACTAAGGAGCGCACTGGCCGTTTTTCAAAAGAAGATTGTGAGTTAACTTGAGCGAATGTAGAACTCATATTGGAGACTCCATTAAGGGCATTATTAGTAGATACACCCCGGAGTTATCTCATTAAGTTTATTTGATAACTATGCGATTTTGGTAATTGACTTTTGTATGAATCGAGGTAATCTTAACTGAGGAGAACAGAGCCTAATTGCAGTTAGCCCGAGCGACCGTCAGAAGTTGTGCGAACATTGTCAATCTCTCTAAGAATAGAGCCATATTTTTGAAGTGCCGAGGTAATTTTATCGATGCAGTGAGATTCCCCAGCCCAAATTCTGGAAACAAAATATTCACCTTCATTGATGCTGGAGTCTTTGAATAGAAAGCTTTTGGATGGGGAATTTGCGTATTCCGAGGCGCGAGCCGTTTACCTTAAAAAAGTCAACATATTGCGTCATCCAAAAGTGAGTTTAGCGGTAGATACAGCCTTGGATTCAGAGCTTCTGAAATTGCCAGCGACCTTGTTTGTTTCGCTCATTTTTATTTAACCTATCTATCAGTTTCCCCTATTTCTGCAGCAATGCCATCCGCGATCGCACGGAATTTATATCTGCGTGTTTTCCCTTACTTCCGGCAAACGCGCAATTACAGATAGATCCGATATCCTACCGCTGATACCACTTTCAAAAAAGAATCTAAATCTAGGCCCGTGCTTCAAACCTCGATAGCGATTAGTCATTCGGGTAATGATGCACAGTAATGTTTTAATATTAAATCCACATAAATTTCCGAGGTAAAACTATGGAATGTCCTAATTGTCAAAGCGATTATTTTATTAAAAAGGGAAAGACTTCTTACGGTAAAGAGCGATTTAAAGGTAAAACTTGTAGTCATCAGTCAGATTGAACATCTCAATATAAGCAGATTTCACTCCTCTACTAAATCCTTAATTGAGCGGCTTATTTTAGAAAAAATATCTTGAGCCGGAATTGCTAGAGCTACGGGGGTATCCATTCGATTGCTCCAGAGTTATGTAAATAAAAATCTATGGAATGTCCTAATTGTCAAAGCGATTAGTTTATTAAAAATGGAAAGACTTATTACGGGAAACAGCGATTTAAATGTAAAACTTGTAGTCATCAGTCAGATTAAAAATCTCAATATAAGCAGATTTCACTCCTCTACTAAATCCTTAATTGAGCCGCTGATTTTAGAAAAACTTTCTTGAGCCGGAATTGCTAGAGCTACGGGGGTATCCATTCGATAGCGGCAGAATTATGTAAATAAAAATATGCCGAAATTTTGGGGGCAATTTTGGTGATAAAAAAAACGAAAAATTAATTGACTTTACAGCTAGATGAAATGTGGTCATTTGTCAAAAACCAGCGAAAAAAGCAATGGCTCTGGATACCTTTAGATCAAAATACCCGTAAAATTGTTGGACTTTATATTGGAGACCGCTCAAAAAATCTGCCGAAGAGCTCTAGAAATCTTTACCTCCTGTCTATAGACAATGTGCTGTTTGTTATACTGATTTTTGGGAATCTTCTTAAGAAGTGCTACATTTTATAAGACATTGATCTGTAGGTAAAGAATCGGGAAAAACCAGTTAGATTGAAAGACTTAATAATACTTTACGGCAGCTAATTTCTCGTTTGATTCGTAAAACCTTGTCTTTCTCAAAAAAACTGCTCTCACCATATTGGGGCATTGGTGACAAGTTAGAAAGGAGTAGATTTTGTCAATACCCCTTTGTGCATAAATATCATGGGATAATAATGATAATCAAACAAGGGGTAAGAGTGGGAGAGTCTGCCTGCGGCGGACTCTCCCACTCTTGGCGTGATTATCATTATTAATAAGTTGTTGGCTCGATTGGTGTGGCATTGCGATCAATAATAATGGCGGGCGATCGAGAATAATGGCGGGCGATCAATAACCCTCTTTTGTCACTCTGGGAAATTAAAAATGAGACCAAAATTTTCAACTGTAGATAGATCAAGGATTTGAGCATTTATTTTCTAACAGAATGGCCCAAATCAAGGTTTTTGGTAAAAGTCTTATGCTATAACCATCCCAGATTATTTCCTGCCGAAAGTGACAAAAGAGGGATAATAATGGCGGACGATCGATAATAGTTGCACCGCCAGTGCACGGCAGCATTGGGGCGAGCACGAACGATTGCGAGCGTTGGTACGATCGAACGATATAATTGACAAATAATTGAGCGATTGTGTAGGTCAATAAATATGGCCAAGAATCAAAAAACCAACCGTGACCACGCCAAAAAAACGGCAAGACCGATGGTGGAAGATGAGACGATTGCCTCGCAACTATCGGCATTACTAACACCAGCCATCACCTCACAAGAAAATTACTACCGTCAACTAGGTTTACGAGGGAGAATTCTTAACCTACCGTTGATGGTAGCAGCAGTATTAACTTTGCTGTGGCGAGACGTAGCTGGAGTAACAGAACTCACAAGAATGCTGGCAAGAGAAGGTTTTTTATGGTGCCGACCTACGACAGTCACTCAACAAGCTATGTCTCAAAGATTTCTAAGTTTTCCCGCCACATTATTTGAGGGAGTCTTCAAAAAATTATTGCCAAGTTTAAGAACTATTTGGTATCCGAGAAATCAACGACCTTTACCAGAAAGCATTCAATTTGCCTTAACCAAATTTTCGAGAATTTGGATAGTAGATAGTTCAACGCTCGAAGCATTATTTTGCAAGCTCAAAAGCCTAGAAGATATACCAAAAGGGCAGTTAGCAGGAAAAATGGCAACAGTCATAGATTTAATGACTCGGCTGCCTGTTGATATTTGGTTTCTGGAAAACCCGAGAGCTTCTGATGTTAAGCTTGAAGAAAAAATTCTGCAATTAGTGCCATATAAAACCTTACTATTACTGGATAGAGGATTTTATCATTTTAGCTTTTGGCTCCAATTAATTGAACGAGATATTCACTTAATTACTCGTTTAAAAAAAGGAGCAGCAATTCAAGTAAAGCAAGTATTTACCAAAAGTTACGACCTGAAAGATAGTCTGGTACGCTTGGGTTCGGGAACTGCAAAGACTCCATTTATTACCTTACGTCTGATTGAAGTTCGTTCGGGTAAAACCTGGCATTCTTATTTAACAAGCGTACTTGAACCTCAAGTTTTACCACCCTACGTTGTGGCAGATTTATATCGCAGGCGTTGGAGAATTGAAGAAGCTTTCAATACCGTAAAAAGGCTGTTGGGATTAAGTTATTTGTGGGCGGGTTCTCTCAACGGGATTCAGCTTCAAATTTGGGGAACTTGGATATTCTATGCAATCTTGGTTGATTTAGGTGATGCAGTTGCTGACCAACTCTCTTTACCAATAGATTCGATTTCATTAGAAATGATTTACCGGGGTCTTTACCATTTTTATGTAGCCCGCCAACAAGGTAAGGCAACTGACCCTCAAAAGTATTTTTCCGCCCCTGAAAATCGAGATTTAGGTATTGTTAAATCTCAACGAAAGCCTAATGTTAAGTTAATTGTTGCACCTTTCCCCGATCGACAGCGAGGTCAGAACCAATTTTTCTTTGAGACATCTTCTCAAACCCCCTTGACAACTGCCATACAAGCTTAACTTGTTACCAATGATATTGGGGCAATTTTAAACTTTGTACATTACTATAATTTTTGCAGAAGAACACGATATCATTACTGTGCTTGACTACCAAATTTTTATTGTGGAACAGGCATCTTGCCTGTTCCTGACAGACGTATCAGAAAATTCACGAATTTTCTGTTGAGGGATTTACCGTGGGGTGGGGGCGGGTTTATGAGATTATCTGTTTTCGGCCATTATAGTTGGTGAAACCCGCCCATACAAAGCACAAACAAAAAATTATTACAATTGCTATTTTAATTCATCCAGTTTAGCTTTTATTGCCTGCATATCTTGCCACATATACCATTTCGGAGTCTCCGGTTCTCGGGAGGGGTTTCGCAGCAAGTAAGACGGGTGGAAAATCGGCATACACAAACGATTTTCCCATTCAATCCATTGACCTCTAATTTTACTAATGGGCCGCTTGTCGCTTAACAAACCTTTGAGGGCTGTTGCACCGGTTAATAAAATAATTTTGGGGTCTAAGATGCGAATTTGTTCGAGCAAGTATGGTTTGCAAGCTTCGATTTCTTTTGCTGTCGGAGGGCGGTTGTTGGGAGGGCGACATTTAATGACGTTGGCAATAAATACGTCGGTTTCTGCACTCAATCCCACGGATTCTAAAATTTTATCTAAGAGTTTGCCCGATCGCCCGACGAAGGGCAATCCAGTTTCGTCTTCGTTTTGTCCGGGCGCTTCTCCCACAATCAAAATTGAGGCTTGAGGATTGCCGCGCCCGATGACAGCGTGAGTGCGCGTATTGCCTAATTCGCAGCGGTGACAGCGGTTGCAGTGCTCGCCGATTTGTTCCATATTTTGATAAGTGCCGGGAGGAATGGGAATTTTGGCATTTGCTGGTATTGAGTCAGTTTGGAAAGTGGCACTTTGATTGTTGTCAAAAAGGCTCAGTTGCAAGTCGCTGGACATAAATTTTACAATTAGGGAGATTTTTTTGAGTCTAGAGTTTATAGTTTAGATCGGGTTTGGTGATTTGAGTTTGGCTAGAAGCTTGTATGGGATGCTGTCGATCGCACAATCTCAAATTAATACTCGCAAGTCTGACATTATTTCGTTGAGCTCGTACAGGCAAAAATATGTTCTCTAACCCGTTTTTTGACGATCGCGCCGATGCAGGCGAAAAACTGGCCGAGGCAGTTGTGGACGAGTTCGGCAAGTTGAGTTTAATGACACAGAAGGCGGTGAAACCGATTGTTTACGCCTTGCCGCGCGGGGGTTTGCCCGTTGCTGTGCCGATTGCGCGCCGCTTGGGCTGTCCTTTGGATGTGGTTGTCGCTAAGAAAATTACTCGCCCAGATAATTTAGAATTGGCGATCGGGGCTGCAACTGCTGACGGTCACGTTCTCTGGGAAAAGCAAAAGCAGCACAATTTACGCTTGCAAAAATTAGCACTGCCCGTGGCTCAAAATAATGCTCAATCTCTGCTGGCAGATTTGTCTCCTGGACGCCCAAATATCAGCGCGGCGGGGGCTTTGGCGATTTTGGTAGATGACGGCATTGCTACGGGGATGACGATGGCTGTGGCGGCTAAGGCTTTGGAGTCGCAGCAACCGGCGGCTTTGTGGATTTGCGCGCCTGTCGCCCCGGCAGATTTGATGGGATTTTTGGCCGGAATGGGCGATAAGGCGATCGTCTTGGAGACTCCTCACCCTTTTTACAGTGTCAGCCGCTTTTACGGGCAATTTCCGCAGGTTGAGACTGCGGAGGCTTTAAGGTGTTTGCAGCAACAAACGGAATGGCGATCGTAGGTTAAGCTAGAAGGCTAAATCCAAAAGCTCGATCGCTAAAACATGAGACCTTGGCAATATTGGTTGGACACTTTGATTCTCTCTACTCAGCACAATCCGCCTCGCTTTGTTGAGTTGGTGATGTTGACTTTGGCGATGATTTTGCTTGGGCTGTGGAGTGTAACATTGCAGTGGCAGTATTTAACTCTGTCTCTGAGTTATATAATTGGTTCGTCTTTTTCAATTTTGGTGCGGGAATCGATCGGCCCGCGGCCTCAATTTCAGCTAACTCACCTGACAGCATTGCTGTTATTAATTATCAGTTTTTATAGTTTTGCTGAACTGATTAGGTAGTTAAGGCTGTTTTGAGTTTGGAGTTTTGAATGGTAAGTGCTGGTTTTATACCCAGTTCGCCTTAAATATCCCTTGATTTCTTAGCTACTCTGAGTTCGGACGAGAAGCAAGTATAGTAGCTATTAAAATCGCCCAGCCTTCTCTACAGTCTCTACGGCTGATTGGATTGATGTAAAATTATGCGGTTGCCGGCAGGATCGAAGGCATAGATTTCTAGACCGTGAGAAGCTTTGATAATTTCTCCGCTGGGCGGATAACCTAAAGCCCAAATTCTGGCGATCGCAGTTTCGATATCGCTGACTTCCAGACACAAACTCATGCCTGTTTTTGCTCTATTGGCAAATTCCGATTTGTGGGAATCTTTGGGTTTGAAGATGCCGAGTCTTAAGCCTGGGAGTTGAAATTCAGCATAAGTATTGGGAATATAAGGGTTTGGTTCTATGTCGAGAAATTTTGTGTAAAATTTAACGAGAACTTCCTTATCAAGGTCTGCTAAAGTCACTAGGGCGGCGCTGTATTGGAAACTCATATAAATTGGTAATGGGGAATTGGTAATATTATAACTTTCTATCTATTTAAAATCCTCCAATTCGTCCGAGTATTTGAATTTTACCTTGTCGATCGCTTTTTATAATCACAGCTTCGCCGCTTTGCGGTACAATATCAGTAATGGCGGTAATATTTACTTGATGAGTTACCATAATAACCGCGCCTTTAGTGTTGCGGTTGTCAACAATTAACTTGCGGATTGGATCTGTTTGTCTGGCTTCTTTGCTGCTGTCGCTAAAGAACGAGTTCAGCGCTGGGAACGGTTCGACTTTGCCTAAATTTATCAGTTTTGCTGTTTCCAAACACCTACACCACTGACTCGATAAAACTCTCGCAACTTTGATGTTGCGGTTGCGAAAGTCTGCTCCAATTTGCTTGGCTTGGGTTCTTCCCTGTGCTGATAAATTGCGCTGGGTGGAACAGTCACCCAACTTAAAGTTAGCAGGATCTCCCGTGCCTGGGGCGATCGCGTGTCGCATTGCTACCACCAACCCCGTCTCATCCCGCTGCAACAATTGCCACCCTGCTTGAGTTTGCGCGTTGGTTGCTGCGTCAGAACTTGCAGTTGCAGTAATTAAGCCGATCGACAATACTAAAGCTAGCGATCCGAAAAACCATTTCCAGTTAAGGTAAATCCGCCCAGCCATTGGTGCAGAAGTTAGAAATTAACTTATCATATTATAATACAACAAATATTGCTCTATGGAACTCACCAATTTTATTGCTCTGTCTGTCATTGTTGCCCTCGTGCTGGGGATTGGGTTTGGAACAATGACTTGGGCTTACTTCGGCAAGGGCAGCATTTCTGTACTCTTTAAAGAACCAATTTTAACTTACCCAGAATTTCCAGATACCGACAGCGGCAGTAAAGCTTCCGTTTATTTCCAACAAGGAATTGAGGCTTATCAGTCAGGAAAGTACCGCAAAGCAAAAGATAAATTTACCAGCGCTTTAGAACAAGTTTCAACTTTGGCAGAAGCTTACCACAATCGCGCCCTGGCTTGTGCGAATTTGCGATCGGATGAGGAGGCTGTTGCAGATTTGATCCGTGCCAGCGAATTATACCAACAGCAGGGGGCTGGATTTGCGATCGACACGATTAAACAAAATCTTGGCGCCTTGAAGCAGCGCAAATTAGAACGAGACAAACAAAAAGCAGTAGCCACATAAATTATTATGTTGGGGCAGTGGAACTCAACCCAAACCTAGAGTTTTGATCTGAAAAACCCGGTTTCTTGAGTTTGGTTGGGAGGAACCGGGTTTGTTTACAGAATTATTAAAGTTGAAACTCAAGATTTAACCTTCTCCCGCTCAACTAAATTGTTCTGGACTCTTCTATTTTGTCGATTTTAGAAATCAGAATTTCTCGGCTAGATGCCACCACTCGATAATTAGTAATTGGATCGTAAGCTTCCCATTCTTGAGCCACTTCGCTGTCTTGCCACAAAAACCATTCCCGGTAAATTTCGCCGTCATCAATGTCGCCGCACAAGGGAAGCCAATCATCTCCTCCCAAGCTATCAAAATCTCCTCCTACTAAGTCAATCCAAGCTGCAAGGATACAAGAGTCAATAGCATTATTATTAACAGTGACTGCGTTAGAGTGGAGAGAAGTTTCGGGATAACAAAGTGTGGATTTCATAAGCTGTACCTGAATGTTATGTTATTAATTTATAAAAAAATCCTCTGCCGCAGTGACCGCAGAATGCCACTATCCTAACCTCCACAGTTCCCCCCTTGAAAAACCTGGACACCCAAAGCGCTCAAATGCCTCTGCTGTATGACTTGAGACTGCTTTGAGTCAAGTCGCTACACAGGCTAAATTGAGCCACTTTGCCAAGTGGCATAGAAGAAAGCGCAATCGACCAAATATTGCGGGCGAGGGCGATCGCGTATTGAGGAGCGAAGACAGCGCGACTGCCAATTGTATACTTGGTAAGTTGGCGAGTTTCAGTACATTTTTTGTGATAAAATTAGTAGCAAGCGAACTTTCATACCGACATCCCGGTTTTGTCAAAAGCTTTCCAATAAGCTTTGCAACAGTGGTGCGATCGCCAGTTTTGATTTAGTGTTAATTTTGCGAAGTCCCGATCGACTGTTAGGGAAAAAAAATTATGCAAGCAACCAACCAAGAAAGAATTATCGATCTGATAATCCACTATACCAACGGCAAACAGCAACACTTCCAGTTCAGTGCGCCAGAGGGAACAGTAGGAGAGCAAGCAACTTTAGGCACTCGCCTGCACAAAATGTTGACGGCAGACCCGATAATTCTCGAATTGGCAGATAAACTGGTAGTTATCCCAGTTCACAACATACAAAGTATTGAAATATCGCCCATTCCTTCCAAATTGCCAGAGGGTGTCCTTCATCCAATGCGAGAAATCTAGATATAGCTAAGGTGTTCTGCATCTAAATTCAATTGAAAAGGCGGGCAAGATGCCCACCCCACGCCAGCTTTTAATAAACATAAATGTCCCAATTAAAGGCGCGACAACTTATTACAGCTAACTGATTGAAATTACCCAAAAACTTGTCGATCGCAGGGACGATAGATGTCGCGTGAGTGAGGGGAATAATTGCAGGTCTTGCAGACTTTAACTTACCGAAAAAATGCTAGAACTCCACTGTCACACTACTTATTCCGACGGCACTCTCACCCCTGCCGAACTCGTAGCCGCGGCCGCGTCATCGGGGGTTCGCGCCTTGGCTGTCACGGATCACGATACGATGTCGGGTTGGGATGAAGCCTTCGCCGCTGCTGCTTTGCACGGTATAGAAATCGTGCCAGGACTCGAACTCAGCACTGTTCACAACGGCCGTTCGCTGCACATTTTAGGTTTTTATCCTGATGCCAATAAGTTGCGCGTTCCTTTGAACGATCGCCTGGAAGGAAGGTTCCGCCGATCGCAGGAAATGGTCGAAAAATTAGCAGCAATGGGATACGCGATCGAACTGCCAAAAACATCCCCAGGAATGGCACCGGGAAGGCCTCACATTGCCTCTGCACTGGTAAAAGCCGGTCACGCGAAATCATCGCGGGAAGCATTCGATCGCTGGCTGGGAGATGACGGCCCGGCTTATGTTCATTACGAGAAATTCTCGATAGTCGAAGGCATCGATTTACTGAAGAGTTGCGGCGCCGTACCAGTTTGGGCTCACCCTTATTTATTTCGCGGCGGCGGTGTTGAGGAAGTATTAAAAGAATTAGTAGATGCGGGTTTAATGGGAGTTGAAGTATACCATCCCAGCCACAGTTCTAGCCAAATCCAAAAGTTGAAAGATTTGTGCCTTCATTACGGTTTGCTGGCAACTGGTGGCAGCGATTATCATGGCCCCGATCCGGAAAGGAAAGCTGCAGATAGCACCCAATTGAATATGCTGCATTTGCCGTTAGAATTGCTCGAACCGATTAAAGTTGCTGCGGCGAGTTTGAAATAGTTTTTTAGGACGAATTTGGCAGATTTATACAGTTGTGAAAAAAAATCCTTGGCTTTTTGAGTGACGAGTTTGCCGGAAGTAAATCATCAGAAGAAGACCGAGGTCAAGCAGAATATAAATTAATATGAAGTTAAAGGCAATTGCAGCCGAGTTAATTTTACAATGTTACTATAGCAACTTGCCAAACGGAGCTTATTATGAGTGCAGAAGACAGAGCTAAGGCGATCGGCAAAAATTTAGAAGGCAAAGCTCAGGAAATTTTCGGTAATATCACGGGCAACAGAAAAGACCAGGTTGAAGGTAAAGCCAAGCAAGCGGAAGCCTCCGCCCGCCACGCAGCAGAAGATGCAAAAAATGCGGTGAAAAATCTGGCAGATAAAGCCAAAAGGTCGATCGACAAATTGTAGAAACCGCGCTATACCAAATCCTGGCGAATAGAATTCGCTTCATATCAAATCCTTTGCTATCAAGGGTTTGATATGATTTATTTTTTGAATGTGCATAAAACTGGGTGACTCCTGCTACATCTCTTCAAAAGCGCAATGGAGAAGTCCCTATGATTGTTAATTTTACACCGGATTAATTTCGTAGTAAGGACTTCAGTCCTTATTGCATTGCCTTTACGAAAAATTTTTGCTTAATTCTGCATAAAGCCACCAAAACCTGCGATATCAGAGTATCAACACGCAAAAACTGGACTATGACGAGACATGATACCCCCGTCGAACCCTTAGCAGGTTTAGTTCCTGTAGGGGCAAGTTTCAACTTGTTGCTTCCACCCACGGGTTGGGAACTCAAACCGATTTCCTTGACTTTGTTACTGTTGGCAGGTTACAGCGCTATTTTCCCTGGGATAATCGAATTATCTCGATGTCATCCGAACGTGCCAGTGAACACCGACGAACAGTTACGCCAACTTCTACAACTTTTGAAAGACTCGCCAGAGGCGAGTAAGGAACAAGAAAGACTCAAAAATAAATTGTGCCAACTCATTTCCCATTTGCCCGGAATTCGCAAGAATCGCGATGCCAATCCTAATATTGATTTTGACGGCGCAGTGAATGAGGCCTATGGGGGTTTTTTCAAAACGCTGCCGAGATTTTTTCGGGAAATTGACCTCGATAATATCGCTGATGATGCGTTGCAAACCAGAGTGGTTAAGCGGTTCAATACAATTGTTAAACGCAAAGTATATGACCAATACAGCAAGTTAGATCGGCAGCCTTTTACTTTTAGTTTGGATGCTCCAACTAAGAGCAAAACAGGTGAAGAATTTGATTCTGAAGGAGTGGCTGATGATACTACAGTCATAGGAATTGAGCAACTGATTGAGCAAGAACAAGTTAAAAATAAGGAGCGCATCGGCCGCAAACTATGGCAGTGTATTGAAGACGAGCCGACGGGAGAACTGCGAAACAGTTATCCCAATGAAAAAATAGATAAGACTCAGCCAAACACTCCCGAAAATCGTCGCCCTCGACCGGATGCCAATTGTCACATACTGGCAGTGCGATTGCTGCTGAAAGACCCTCCTGATAAATTATCGGTAATTGCCAGAGAGTTAAATATTGACTATCAAACTCTCAACTCTCACTGGAAAAGAACAGGTTTTGAACTCGTCAAAGAGATTGGCAATAGAATTGCTAAAGAATGTGGATATCAACCGGAGGAATAATGGTGAATAGCATGGATACTTATTTGTTACAAATTCCTCTGGAGCAAACTGCCCGCAATTTAGCTCTGCAATTTGCTTCAGAGCAAGCTAATCCGCAAAAAGGCAAGCGGGTTTATTTCAATACCCTGGCGGTTTGGGCAGTTAACTATTTTTTGGAATGGATGGAAATGGAAACCGATATTGATGGCGGTGATAGTTGGAATCCAGCAATGCGGGCGGTTTTGGATGTCGGCGATTTGGTTTTGCCGGGGATTGGGAAGATAGAATGCTGTCCGATTCAGCTTGGAGAATCGGCGATTTCTCTGCCGGAAGTTCGAGGAAGCCGCATTGCATATATCGTCGTTCAGTTTGCCGAACCTTTCGATAAGGTGAAACTTTTGGGCTTTATTCCGGCTGTGGAAATTCAGGAGGGAACTGAAAAAATTTATCTAACTAATCTCAAACCAGTTGACGAATTGTGGGATTATTTGGATCGAATTGAGTTGGCAATTCCGCTGTTGCAAGGTGAAATTGAAGAGTTGCTATCTGAGTTGGGAGAAGATGACCCCGTACAAGCAAAAGTTCGGGAGAATTTGCAAAACAAATCTATTTCGGAAATTGTGGCAATTTTGAATAAAGTTTTGCACAGTAGTGAGAAATCTGACTGGGGATATGAAGGGGGGAAGGCTTTAGCGGGAAGTGGTTCTAGCAGTGGAGGTTTGGGAAATAGAGATATATCTTTCTCTCGCGATAAATTTTTACCTGTTGAGAAAGCTTCAGATATAGAGGAGGATGTGAAAGCGGAACTGAATCTGATTGCTGAAGATTTGTTGGAGAAGTTAGCTGAGATTTGGGGAGATGGTGATGATTTTGCCTTGTCATAAATCGGCAATCTCCCAGAAATATGGATAAATTTCCATGACTTGTAGGGGCGGCTTCACTAACCATATCTGATAAAAATCAAAAATAAAAAAAAACCGCCCCTACAAGTCATCAATACGAAAAAAAAATTAAAATATTGCGTTTTTGGGTTTTTTGCATGGGGTGGGGGCGGGTTTTCGAGTTTGTTTGTTTTTGGCGCTGATGGTTGGTGAACCCGCCCCTACAACATTCCCAAGACAAATATCTAGAATTTTTCAGGAATCTGCATAATTCTCCCCCAAATTGCCGATCGATATATATACAGAATGAAAGGTAAACTCTAATGGACGAACAACGCCTCGCGGCCTATCTCGAACTGATTCAAGGCCTGCTTGAGTGCCCTAGCGGTGAAGAGGATGATATTCTCAACGCCAATCGAGACTTAGTTGATGCCAATTTTGTGCAAGTCATGGCAGCGGAAGCGGAGAAGATGGCAGCAGAGGGCAACTCCAAGGCAGCTTGGTTGCAGAATCTAGCGGCAGAATTGGCTAACTTTATTGCCAGTGCAAATTCTCATACAGATTATTTAAAATTCTTGAGGGAGGTGTTGCAAGCGATATTTAAAAGTAGAGGAAATCCTCAAGTTGTCTATCCGCTGTTTCAACAAAATCTCGATAAGCTAAATCTCAAACTTACTTAAATTTTGCAAGCTAGAAATATCGAAAATTTTAAACAGCTTTCTTCAGAAGCACAACAGTCTCTCGCTGCGGATATTAACAATTTTGGCGACTTAATTCAGCATTTTCCCTTGGGGCGGCGGGCATGGAATTTAGAAATCGGCATCGCTTGTTACGAGTCAGCTTTAATGTTTTACACCCGCGAACAATTTCCCCAAGAGTGGGCAGGGACTCAAAATAATTTGGGTCTTGCCTACAGCAATAGAATTCAGGGAGAAAAGACCCAGAATATAGAACTGGCGATTGCTGGTTACGAGTCGGCTTTAAAAGTCTACACCCGCGAACAATTTCCCCAATATTGGGCAATGACTCAAAATAATTTGGGTGTTGCCTACAATGACAGGATTCAGGGAGAAAAAGCCCAGAATATAGAACGGGCGATTGCTTGTTTAGAGTCGGCTTTAATAGTCTATACCTGCGAACAGTTTCCCCAATATTGGGCAATGACTCAAAATAATTTGGCTTCTGCCTACAGCAAGAGAATTCAGGGAGAAAGAGCGCAGAATATAGAACGGGCTATCGCTTGTTGCCAGTCGGCTTTAATAGTCTATACCCGCGAAAAATTTCCCCAATATTGGGCAACGACTCAAAATAATTTGGGTCTTGCCTACAGTGAGAGAATTAAGGGAGAAAAGGCTCAGAATATAGAACAGGCGCTCGCTTGTTACGAGTCGGCTTTAATAGTCCGCACCCGCAAACAATTTCCCCAAGATTGGGCAATGACTCAAAATAATTTGGGGGCTGCCTACAGTGAGAGAATTTACGGAGAAAAGACCCAGAATATAGAACGGGCGCTCGCTTGTTACGAGTCGGTTTTAAGAGTCTACACCGACGAACAATTTCCCCAAGAGTGGGCAGGGACTCAAAATAATTTGGGTCTTGCCTACAGCAATAGAATTCAGGGAGAAAAAGTGCAGAATATAGAACGGGCGCTCGCTTGTTACGAGTCGGCTTTAAGAGTCTACACCCGCGAACAATTTCCCCAATATTGGGCAATGAGTCAAAATAATTTGGGTCTTGCCTACAGCAACATGATTCAGGGAGAAAAGATCCAGAATATAAAACGGGCACTCGCTTGTTACGAGTCAGCTTTAATAGTCTACACCCCTACCGCTTTTCCTTTAGAATGTCTGAACTCTAGCAGAGGCCTTGGAAATACCGCTTTCACTGCTGGTTTGTGGGAGATTGCCATCGAAGCATACGAGCAAGCGATGACAGCGGTGGAATACAGTAGAAGTTGGGCAACTTCCGACGATATCCGCCAGCAGATTTTAGCAGAATCGATCGATGTTTACGAAAAAGCAATTCAAGCTTGCGTCAACAGCAACCAACTGGAAAAAGCCATAGAATATTGTGACAGAACCCGTGCTCAGCGGTTAGTCGATTTAATGCACAGCAATGATTTGTATGCTAGCAGCGAAATTCCACCCGCCGTGCAAAAGTATTTGCAGGAATTTGAGGCGAAGCAGCGGCAAATTGACGCAGAAGTTGAACAACTCCGCAAACCTTCTGAAAGCAATAAAGAATTAGCCGATGTGGGGAGTCAGTCGCGCAGTCGGGCAGATTTGTGTGCTTACACGGAGAAGATTCAAGGATTGGAAGGGGAGAAACAGCAAATCTGGGAAAATATTCGCAGTTTAGATCCGGTTTTAGCTGGACAAGTTCAAGTCGCTCCGATGCAGTTTGCGGCGATGCAGAAACTCATTGACAATTCGCAGACGGCGATTCTCTGTTTTTATACCACGACTGATGACACTCATGTTTTTGTGATTTACAAGGATAAAGCGCCGCAGATTCACACTTGTCAGGGAGAGGGTACGGGAAGTTTTCAGAAGTGGATTGGCGAGAGTTGGTTGTTGCCTTATTTGCAGGAGCGGAAAATTTGGCAACAGGGGATGGGTGAGTTTTTGTCTCACTTGTCGCAGCGGTTGAAATTTGATGAGTTGATTGGTAATTGTTTGGATGGAATTGAGGAATTGATTGTGATTCCGCATCTGTTTTTGCATCAGATTCCGCTGGCGGCATTGCCGATTAATGGAAACGCTTTCCTCGGAGATAAATTACTGCTGCGTTATGTTCCGAGTTGTCGAATCTTGGAGTATTGCAGTGAACGTCCCACCATCGAATCCCTCAAATACGGGATTGTAGAAAATGCCACTGATGATTTGTACTTCACTCCTTTTGAGTGCGAACAAATTGCCGAAATTGTGACCAAACCGGAGCGCTTAAAAGGAAGTCAAGAAGCAACAGTCGCAGCCTATCGAAACCTCGCCCAAAAAGTGAATATCATGCACTCCAGCCACCACGCTGTCTCGCGTTTGGACAATCCTTTAGAATCGCGATTGTTTTTAGGAGACGGGAGTATCACGTTAGGGGAATTGATGACACCTGGTTGGCGCTTGCCGCAGTTATCCGATGTGTTTATGTCCTGCTGCGAAACTAATTTAGGAGGTACGGAAATTACCGATAATCTTCTTAGTTTGGGAACGGGGTTTTTGTGTGCGGGAGCTCGGAGTGTGGTCAGCACTTTGTGGGCGGTGGATGATTTTGCTACTTCGTTGTTTTCAATTTTTTACTATCAGTATCGTCGGGAAGGTTTGAGTCGGCCAGAGGCTTTGTGGCAGGCACAGGTGAGGTTGCGGACAATTTCGGGTGCGGAGTTGAAAGAGCTTTATCAACCGCAAATCGATCCGTTGGTTCAGAGAATTATTGGGGATTTAAAGTCAAAATTGGCTGTGATCCAAAAGGAAAAACAAAAGTTAAAATTGCGGCATAAATGCTACCACAAGGAGACGGATGAGTTTAAGGAGTTGGGGGCGGAGTTGAAGAAAATAACGAAGCGGGAGAATCAGATTCAGAAACAGAAGAAAGGATATGAAAGTTTGAAAGAAAATATTTACACTCTGTCAAATCCTTTTGATGATTTGAGTTATTGGTCGGGATTTATTTGTCAGGGTTTGCATTGACAAGACTTACGCACTGCAGCTGAATGAACCGGGTTTTTTACCGAATCTTTCGCCTGCAACGAAATATTTTCGTAGTTCACCTGCGCTTAAAAATCGGGTTCTGCAGCCAAAAGCTCGATCGACAAATCCATCTGTTCCTTCCCCCGCGCCAAAAATCTTTCGCACTTCTGCCAACACTCCACAGCCACCCCAAATTGCTCGAAAACCTCTTCTAGAGGCAACTCTCCCGATTCCACCCGATCGATAATCGCTTCAATTCGATCGACCGTTTCCTCATAATTCCAGTCAGACTGGCGCAACTGCGAATCAATCATAACTTTTCTTCCGCATCCAATACTTCTACAATCTTAACTTTCAGCACGCCCCGACTCAACCTCACAGTCAATTCCTCTCCCAATTCCAAACCGTCAGTTGTGCGAACGATCGTACCGTCACTTTGGATTACCGCCGCATAACCCCTTTGCAATACTGCCGCCGGATTCAGTGCGGATAACTTTTCTTGCAATACTTCCAGTTTACCAGTTGCTTGCCGCAAAGTTCGGGATGTCGCAGGTAAGCGTTTTAATCGATTTTGTAACAGTTGCAAATGCTCTTCTTCTGTCTGAAATCTTGCCCGCACAGCACTTGCTAAATTGACCATTCGCTGCCTGTGTTCAAAGTAAAGATCTGCTAAAATTGGTACAGCTTGAGCGGCCGCCGCAGTGGGAGTGTGGGCTCGTTTATCTGCTACTAAATCGGCGAGAGATTCGTCTCTTTCGTGCCCGATACCAGTGATAATTGGAATCGCACAATTCGCGATCGCCCTGACAACTCTCTCATCATTAAAACAAGCCAAATCTTCCGCAGAACCGCCGCCGCGCCCTAAAATGATCACATCCGCCCTACCGTCCAATTCTACACGGGCGATCGCCCTAGCAATGGCAGCAGCAGCCACTTCTCCCTGCACTCCTGTCGGCGACAGCAACACCCGCAAACCCGGATATCTTTGGGCTAGAGTCCGCTGAATGTCTCCCCAAGCAGCGCCAGTATCGGATGTCACCACGGCCACAATTTGCGGGTGTGCGGGAATCGGGCGCTTTCTGGCAGGATCGAAGAAACCCTCAGCATCCAAGCGCGATCGCAATTGCTGCAACCGCAAAGCCTGCAATCCTTCCCCAGCCGGTAGCGATTGCACAACAGTCAACTGGTACTCGCCGCGATTTTTGTAAACCCGGATGCTTCCCAAAACCAGCAACTGTTCCCCTTTGGCGGGCATTTGCACCAATTTTTGCCGCTGAGAATTCCACACCACGCAGCGAATCGCAGCGCTTTTGTCGGTGTCGCACAGAGTGAAAAAGCAGCCGCTGGGGTGGTGCGAAACGTTCGACACCTCGCCTGTCAGCCAAACAGATTGCAGGTTGCGATCGCCCTCCAACAAGTCTTGCAGGTATGATGTTAGTCCGGCAACAGATAAAGCTGTATCGGGAAGAATTGAAGTCATCCAATTTTAGATTTTAGATTTTAGATTTTAGATTTAGGCTACTATCAATGCTTCGGACAGTGTGCGATTGCCAAGCGTAAAATAAGGGTGTCAGGGCTATGGCAGAATCGACTTGCTAACGGAAAATCCAGGGTTTCCGACTAGGATCTCAAAATAGTCCGGACTATTGTAGTATATCTAAGGTAATTTATTGGTAGGCTGAGCGGACGATAGTAATTTTAACTGCAAACAAACTAATGATATCAGATACAATGACTTCGATGAATGTGCTGCGCCAAGAGGCTGCGGCGATCGGCATTACTGAGGAAGAAGCCAGAAAATATGGCGACCTCCGACATAAAAGAACTTGGTCTTTGGCGATCGAACATCACCTCTCAATGCAAGATTTTGCCGATCGCATAGAACAATCCTTCACAACTTCCGAACCCGATTCCTCCAGCGCACTCAACCAATCTCAGACTGCGGAGTCGAAAGACTATAGTATTCAGCTAACTGCGAACCTAGGCGAATCTAGAGTAACCAGGGAGAACCAAACAGCATCTCTTGCTTCGCCACAACAGCAAGCAGTAGCAATCGGGCCGCACGGTAATTCCGACCACCGCAGCGACCAAAACCGAGGTTTTAAACAAGTAGTTCAAAATCATATTAAAGCATTAACAATTGCATCCGCCTCCCGCATAAATCTGCCCCATTCACAACTGGGCAATTGGGTTTGTCCTGAGTGTGGACCCGAGGGCGAATTGGATTGTTACCTTTGCGCCGGAGAAGGCAATGTAGGGGACATGGCAGCTATTGGGTGGACGCTAGCTTATATGGAAATGTTGGGCTGTTCTGCTCGCGAAATTGAACCGTTGAGAAAAATTTCGCCTTCATCGAATATTCTGGAGTTGAATTTAAAAGTTTGTGTTGCTATCAAACAAAGTAGCGAAGTTTTAGCGAGGACGGAGAAATGGGTAATTAGCCATTAGTTACCTGCAAGCTCAACCAAATTAAGTATTGATTCTAGCTTTTTCAAAGCAACTTCCAAATCGTCATTAACAACTTGGAAATCGAATTCCCCAGCAGCTTCAATTTCCTCTTTAGCCCGCAGCAACCGACGGGCGATCGCACTTTCGGAATCTTGACCCCGACTCCGCAAGCGCCGTTCCAATTCTTCCCAAGAAGGAGGTAAAATAAAAATTCGCAGCGCCTCTGGAAAATTATTCCTAATTTGCCTAGCCCCTTCGAGCTCAATTTCGAGCAATACCCATTTTCCCTCACCAATTCCTTGCTTGAGACCAAAATAAGGAGTACCGTAAAAATTACCGGCAAACTCGGCCCATTCCGCCAACTCTCCAGCCTCAACCATTTGTTCAAAGCGGCTGCGGCTGACAAAATAGTAGTGCTGTCCCTCAATTTCTCCCTCACGGGGCGATCGAGTTGTCACCGATACCGACAGATACAATTCGGAATGGCGATTAAGGAGCGATCGTACTAAGGTGCCTTTCCCCACACCGCTAGGCCCCGTCAGAACAATTAATTTACCAGATTTCATTTTTAGAATAGAAACGTGTAACAATTTAAGTTTCCGCTTACTTTAGACTGTAAACGCTCAAATTGCAACTGACAAACCTCAATCATCCCGACCTTGACCGTCTTTGCTCACCACAAAACGATTAGCAACCGTTTCCGGCTGAATCGCCGAGAGGATGACGTGACTCGAATCTGTAATAATTACCGCTCTCGTGCGACGCCCGTAAGTCGCGTCAACCAGTTGTCCCCGCTCCCGCGCATCAGTAATAATCCGCTTAATTGGCGCTGACTCGGGACTGACAATGGCAATCACTCGATTAGCAGACACAATGTTACCAAAACCGATATTAATTAATTGAATATCCATGAAAATCTTAATCTGTAGGTGAACGATTGACTATTAATCCTTACTTTTTATCATATAAGCTGTTCATCATTTAAATTTTCGAGGCTATCTAAGCCAGTAAAGGGTTTCAACCTCTGAAACACGCATTTTAAATGCACAACAGCTTAATATACAAATATTTTTTTTGAAAATTCTCAAATTAATCCCAACTAAGTTTTTTAGTTTATACCTGAAAATTTTACCCTTTTGACGCCGAGTACCCCGTTCTTTATCAAAAATTTAAAAAATACTCCCTGTTGCCGCTCTATCTTAAAGATTCGGTAAACTCGTCGATTTTTAGTTGCTAATAAACGCATTAGCTGTATGGATAAAACAATCTGTAAATGTTGCGAAATATAAATTTAATTGTCACACTAGGAAAAAAATAAGTATTATCAGTGATAAATAGTAGTAAATATTTGCCAAGCGAAAGTCTATACTAACACTATTGAGACTGATGCTGCTTTGATGAGGTTTCCAACCTAAACTACAAGCTGCTGGTGATCGCACATCAGCCCCAATTTCCCACCAAAAGATTGGGGCTGGTGTGCCAAAATACAGATGTTTATTGCATGATGTTCTACACTAAAATGGGTTGGCAGAAAGAATTTTAGTCCTATTAATATCAATCAAAAAAGTGTGGCTTTCATTATCATTTTTATAACCATAAAACTTAAGCAAAAAGTTGTTTTACGCATGATTTATAGCGTATTTCAGGTTTATGAAGTGTAGGGACACGGCAATGCCGTGTCCCTAGGAAGAACGGTTGTGTGGTTCATAAACCTGGAATCTGCTGGGTAGCAGTAAGACTTCATCCACACCGCACCCTACACATACAGGATATGTATCAATACTTCTCGGTTAAGCTCAAAATCAGGTAGACTGGTATTGATTGGTGGATAAGCGAGGGTAAAATTGATGCAGATCAAAGAATTCAGCTTAATCGAAACTTACCCCCTGCGGGGTAGTTCTGTAGGGGTGCATCTCACTTTTGCGAATATGTCAAAAAAGGCTTAAAATAAAAAAGCTAGTAAAATCGTCAAATAAAGATGAGGTAAAGAAAATGACAGCCTCAGACCAGCAACAGCTAAAAGTCTACTTAAAAGCGGCAGCAGAAGTTCTTTAGAGAAATACAGATCCAATCGAGTAAAAAAGTTGGGAAAGTATCGACAAATCGGTGCGTCAGAAAATGTTAGAATAAGTGGGTTCCACACTAGGTAGATTTTTTTTTCAGCAGTATCAGGAATTCAAACAGGAAAACCCCCCAAATAAAATCCACAGTCGGCTCCCTCGAAATTACAGACAATCAGGCGAAAGATTTTGGTTGGAAAGCTTACAGTCAATTTAGTCCACTGATGAAAAAATGTTGTCTTTTAATCAGTGCCAACGAATCTTATCAAAGGGTAGAAAAAGATTTGGAAAAATTTACGGCAATCAAAATTTCTCACACTACATTACTCATATTAGTCAAGAGACAAGAATTTGAATTACCTACATCTAAACAAGCAGTCCAATAAATTACACTGGATGCCGGTAAAGTCAGGCTAAGCAACGAAACCAAGGGCGAGGGGTGTTACTGGAAAGACTATAAAACCGTAGGTTGAGATAATGTTTATTGTGGAGCATTTTTTCAAAATAATCAAGATTTAATGGATGGGATTAATCGGCAAAAATTACTACAAGGTAGGGGGTTCAATAAAACGATTAAAATTAGCATAAACGAGGTTGGGACCAAGCAAAGTTGATGATTTATATTGCAGCGCAGCAATACAAATATTGGCAGCACACGCAGTTAATTATAGATGTGGCATCGGGGCCCGGAGGCAGCGATTTTTCCCTGGAAGGGCCGGATGGAGAGCGTTTTATTACTCGTTCCCGCTTGTTTGTTAATGCTGATTAACTCGGCGTTGCATAATAGAGAGATGATCGGGAGAAAAAGTAGCAGGAAATGCCCAGAATGCAAATCCAATAGGACAGTGCGTAAAGTTTTGTAACTTTGGTATATTGTTATCTTGGATGCAATCTAGAGCCTTCTATATCAGAAGTTGAAAAAAGGGATGAACGCTATAATTATTGGTTGTGGCTATGTTGGAAGTGCCGTTGCCCAGCATTGGCGGAACCTGGGTCACGTAATCACTGCAACGACGACAACGCAAGAGCGCATTGGGGAGTTACAGAAAGTTGCCAACCAGGCGATCGTCCTGAAGCGTTGCGATGAAGAGACATTACAGACGATCCTGCAAAATCAAGATGTGGTCTTCCTGAGTCTCGCTCCTACAGCAAACCAACAAGTAGATTCCGATATGTACGAGGAGACATACCTGCATACGGCCAACAATCTTGTTCTTGCGTTGAAGCATTTTCCCAACATAAAACAACTCATATATACCAGTAGTTGTGCAGTGTATGGCAATAGTAATGGAGGCTGGGTGAGTGAACTTTCACCTGTGGCACCAGCTAACAGACATGGAGAGATTTTACATGAGACGGAGCAAGTTTTGCTGTCAGCATCCAGCTCCGATTTGAAAGTATGTATCTTTCGCCTTGGAGCAATTTATGGACCCGATCGCGAGTTAAAGAAACGGTTAAGTAAGCTTGCAGGCACAACTCGCCCAGGCACAGGCAATCATTTCACGAACTGGATTCATCGGGACGACATTGTATCAGCAAGTGAGTTGGCGCTCGCTCGTCAATTACAAGGAGTTTATAACCTAGTGAATGATTTTCCCATTACTGCTCGTGAGTTGTTTAAAAAAATGTGCGATCGCTACGAATTACCTGAAGTGGAATGGGATGGATCAGATGCCACACAGCAATCGAATAATCGACGCATATCGAATCATAAGCTCAAAGCAGAAGGATACCAGATCATTCATCCAGAAGTAGAAACTTGAGCCTGTTAAATGGCGAATACATCAGCCTTTTGTTCCGGTTGTTCGTAGATTAAAGTACAGCTTCGGGGGGTGTTTTGAGTATCGGGTGTCCAACGCATGGAGGCATAATAGGGAGTATTGAATCGATCGCTCGAAAGAACAACCTCTATTGCATCGGGAAATTGGATTTGTAGAAAATCGCCTTGTATTTCACTCGGTTGAGGAGGAACTGGCAGTTGAGCCATCTCATCCAATGAAACATAAGTCCCGCCTGTGGTTTGAGCAGGAAGTTTGAGGCCGTTTACTTGATCGATTCTACAGTGAGTTTGTTCAGACCACCAAGGTTTCGCTACCTCTTCCTTAATTTCTCTGAAGAATGAAAAGCTATTGGGTTGAGGGCTATTTGCGGCAGCTTTGTACATTACTACCACACTCGTTCTTTTTCCTGATGCCAGGAGGTAAGGCTCAAAATAGAATCCCTGACCAGTTCGATCGCCCCCAACCATTGTGTCAGAAGAATGGGGATTAAAAAGCAGATAAGCCTCTGGATCAACCGGATGGATAATCAGCGGATTACCCAAGGTCAAAACCCATTGTTTCTGCGTTACGGTTTCTGTCATCCGACTCCTGAAGTCAAGGGAATGGGTGACAGTTTGCCGATCGTCAGAAGGAATGAAGCTCCGTACAGAATCAAGAATATCGAGAACTTGCCCTGCGGCATCATATCTAACCAATACCCCTTGCCAACGTCCGCAGTGATGAGCCATGAGAGTCTCCCACTGCTGTTGAGCAGTTAAAGGTACTTTGGCGGTGATGGACACCCTGTTTTCTGACATTGGCATATCGCTGTTTTCCATATACATTGTTGTCAACAATTTAGTTGGGCGGATTCTACCTGCTCATTTATTCTACTCAAGACTGAGCCAGCATTATTTGCAACTGAGACTGCTATCATCCACTTCGACGCTTGTTTAACTGCAACTGACACACCCTGTCCTGCGCCGATAATACCTATCCTGCTTTGGGACGAAACCATTTGTGCTTCTCCAGATTTAAGATTGCCGATCGCTTCTCAACCACTATTGTAATTAAGGAAAATCCAATTTTGGCGATCGCCCAATTGCGGATTGAGCTTTTGTTAATAGCGACAGGTTTGACGCTGCCGCTAAAATCACTATCTAAGCTGATGCAGGATTAAGGTTTAAGTGATGACTTCAAAATTCACGCACTCAAAACTTAAGACTACTTTAAGCTGGAGTATTTTTAATTAGAGCCAATTCAATTTTGTCACCAGCCTTTTGACTCACTTGTGCGCGCAAACTTGGCCCAAAAAAAGTAGCTATTTTGTCTTGCTTTTCTTCCCATAAGTCGATCGACATTAGTGGCGAATAAAACTCTAAAATTAACCCATAAGCACCGTCAACATCAACTTCCCGCAACCCTTGCAGGAGTGGCCGTTCCTCGTCTGTCGGGGCCAGGCCCAAGCGCTCCAAAGCATCATCTAAGTGCGCGGGTTGACCGTAGCGAAATCGGGTAATATCTTTGCGGACTTGGTTTTGAGTATCGGTGGCTTGACTTTCTCGCAGGAGAAGAACTTCGGGAGAAGTCGGTTCGGTGAACTCCACTGGTTCGAGTTCTGCCGCTTTGAGGGCCAAACCTCCCAGCAACAGCGGAATTCCATAAAAAAAACCCGCTAGGTTCAGGGTAGGTCTGTCTGTGAAGTAAGCTCCGAACCCGACTGCTGCTATAATACCGCCCACAACTAAGGCTAGGTTTGCTAAAGAAATTTTACGTAACATATTAGTGAGGTAAGTAGTCGGACAGAAATAATATACTTTAATTATTATCTGTCAAAAAGTCTTGAATAAATTTAGTTTTTTTGCCAAAAGACCTGCAAAAACTGCTAGCATCTATGAGCGCGGGAGCGGTGTGCATCCACAGTCTTGTCTCTAGGTTCAGAAGCTTATCCTGCCGGACTCGCCCGGGCGCGCCATCGGTAAATATCCGTGTTAATTGCGCGGCGTTGGTTCCAGAAGGCAATCGAGATCGGCAGTATCATCAAAGTATACAGAGTGGCGATCGCGATCTACACTCTTGCCCTTTCAACCATTTTTCGGACATGATTAAAGACGAAGACAAACAAACTGCTGGAGCAAACAAGGCGGTTTTGGAGCAGATTAACTCGCTCAAACGCGAAGATGAAAGGCTTTATAATATCTTAGCGATCGATGTCTGGGCCCTAGCCAAGACGATGGATGAATATCAACCGGGATTTTGGGCTGCTTTTATGAAAAACCGGGAGAAGGCCCTGAAGCGATTTTTAGCTGGAATGATGAAAAATAAACCCGCAGATACCAAACGTCCGCCTTTTTTGCGCTAAAATTTGGCTGAAGTTTGGGGGAAGTTTTGATGTACAATCAAACTATAACACAGACCCAAAAACCCTGAGCAGGTTCATCACTTCTCATATAAAAACAGTGAAGGATTTGCCCAAAAAGGTATGTCGGTGGATTAAGAATCCCCGTCTGTTCGCAGGGGGGACTGTCAAATATTTTTGTTAATAGTAGCAAAGGCAAAAAACCATGGATGCACAAACAATCAAAGAGCGCGTAGCACAGATCGAGAGCAAGCGGGAATCCCTCGTGCGGCTGTTAGATCGATCGGACTTGGGAGCCCTGAGAATAGATGTGAGTCAGGCGATCGAAGAAATTGACGATCTCTTAGAAGAATTCAAGCGCACTTTTAACAGTTAAGCAGTCAGAAGTCATTAGTCATGAGTCATCAGTTGTTAGCTAAGCTGCCGGGCATTTAATTTGCATAGTTAGGTTACTAAAAATCTTGTGGGGTGGGCCCCAAAGCTAGCCCTAAAAGTGAAAATTAAATGCAGTATATAGCAATCCTCGCATCCTTTGTGAATTTCTTACTCCCTCCCCGAACCCGCGGGGAGGGTTGGGGTGGGGTAAAAAATTTACGACTCCTGCAAGGATTGCTATAGCTTAATAGCTAAAAACAACCGACAACTGCTAACGGCAAATTTAACTAATGACTAATGATTAATGACTAATTCATTACCATATCCATCAAAATTTGCTGAGAGCTCACTTCCGGGCAATTAGTAGGCGGCCGTCGCTGAGAGTAGTGTCCTCCCGGCTGCAAATCCCAAGCTTGGCGGTTGTCAGCCAGCATTACCCCCAAAATTTCTTGCAGTTCCTTGGCAATTGTCGGGTCTTCCACCTGAACTATGGCCTCCACCCGTCTTGTGAGATTGCGCTGCATCCAGTCAGCAGAACCAATATACACCTCTTCGTCGCCACCGTTGAAAAAATAAAACATCCGAGAATGCTCTAAAAAGCGCCCGATAATACTGATAACTCTGATATTTTCGCTAACACCCTCAACGCCGGGACGCAAACAGCAAATCCCCCGAATAATCAAATCAATTTTAACTCCCGCTTGCGAAGCTTCGTACAAAGCAACAATGATTTGAGGGTCAACTAAAGCGTTCATTTTAGCGACAATGCGGCCGCAGCTACCGATACCGCCTTCTGCCTGCAAGCGGCAGAATTCTGCCTCGCGACGGATTAAAGCTAAAAATCGATCGCGCATATTGACTGGCGCTACCAATAATTTGCGATAAGATACCTGCCGCGAATAGCCCGTCAAATAATTAAACAAATCCGTCAAATCAGATCCCAAATCCTCGCGACAACTCAACAAACCCACATCGGTATACAGTCCGGCTGTTTTGGGATTGTAATTGCCGGTGCCGATGTGGACATAGCGGCGGATGTGCCCGTCCTCGCGACGCACTACCATCACAATTTTGGTGTGGGTTTTGAGTCCCACCAAACCGTAAACTACGTGGACTCCCGCTTGTTCTAACTTGCGAGCCCAATTAATATTATTTTCTTCGTCAAACCTCGCTTTGAGCTCTACTAAAACGGCTACCTGCTTGCCGTTTTCCGCTGCTTGAATTAAGGCGCTGACGATCGGCGAATCTCCAGAAGTGCGGTATAAAGTCATCTTAATCGCTAACACGGAGCGATCGTGCGCCGCCTCAGTAATAAACCGTTGCACCGTCGCCGCAAACGAGTGATAAGGATGGTGCAGCATCAAATCCCCCTGCCGGATGGCGGTGAAAATATCCTGACCATCCTCAGCATCCAACATCGATTTCTCTAAAATCCTTGCCGATTCCGAGTTCCGCAAGCGGGGCGGCACAACCGGAGTCCAAGCCGGGTCTTTCAGTTCCGGCACCGGCAGCCCCACAAAAGACATCAAATCCTTGAGGCCTAGCAGCCCCTCTACGACGTAAACATCTTGCTCACCGAGATACAGCTCATCCATCAGCATATCTCGCAGCGCAGGTGGCATAGTCGCTTGAATTTCCATCCGCACAGCAGAACCTCCAAATCGGCGCTTGCGGAGTTCCTGTTCTATTGCCAGCAGCAAATCCTCCGCCTCATCTTCCTCCACCGTCAAATCGGAATTGCGAGTAATGCGGAACGGGTGATATTCCTCAACGTCCATCCCCGGAAACAAAGCTTCTAAATTGTGGGCAATCACCTGTTCTAGGGGCACGCCAGTCCAAACAGGAGATTTGCCCCTCTGCGGCCACTGCAAATCCCCCGGTAGTGGCAAAAACCTCGGGAGTACCTGCGGTACTTTGACGCGGGCAAATAATTCTTCCCGCGTGTCGGGGTCCCTGACTACTACTGCTAAATTGAGGCTGAGATTGGAAAGATAGGGGAATGGGTGGCTGGGGTCAACTGCTAAAGGAGTGAGTACGGGAAATACTTGTTCTTTGAAGTAGCGGTGCAAGTAATTGCGCTGTTCTTGATTGAGGTCAATGTAGTCCAGAATGTAGATGCCGCTTGCTGCTAGTTTCGGCCGCAGGGTTTGCTCAAAATAGGCGTGTTGCTGAGAAACCATCGGCAAAAGCCGCTTGTTAAGGCCATCTAGCTGTTGTTGAGGCGTGCTGCCGTCGGAGGTCAATTTGCTGACTTTTGCTTGTACTTGCTGTTTGAGGGCGGCCACCCGCACCATAAAATATTCGTCTAGGTTGGAACTAAAAATAGCGAGAAATTTGAGCCTTTCTAGGAGGGGCGTGCGGGGGTCGAGGGCTTCGTGGAGCACGCGGTTGTTGAATTCTAGCCAGCTTTGTTCTCGGTTGAAGTAATATTGAGGGTCGCTGAGATTGATTTCAGTGTAGGTTTTGGCGGGGATCTTTTTTGGCTTGGGCATGGTTTGGGGGAGTCTTTGGAAGGCTCGGTGATGGCATCTCTAGAAATAGTATTGTAAAACTTCGTTGAGTTTCTAAGCAATTATAAACAATTTATAAGCACTTATAAATAATAATGGTATCATATCGCTATGAGTGTTGAACAAGGAATACGCACAGCCCAAAGAACGGAAGTCTCAAATGCAACTAACAGAGAGGCACATCATTAAATCAACGGAACACCGTTTCGCCAAAATTGATGAACTAGCTTTCAAGTCAAAAAACCTCTACAATGCCGCCAATTACGTCATTCGTCAGAGTTTTATTTATGGATGGGGTTATGTCAATTACAACGAAATGAATCGTTTGATGAAGTCTCACGAAGCATATAAGGCTTTGCCTGCCAAGGTCAGTCAACAAATCTTGATGGTTTTAGACAAAAATTGGAAATCGTTTTTTGAGACTGTTAAAGCTTACAAAGTCGATCATTCCAAATTCACAGGTCGCCCAAAACTACCAAAGTACAAAGATAAGCTCAAAGGGCGAAACCTTGTCATCTACACGATTCAAGCAATTAGTAGTAAACAGTTGAAGAAGGGGATTGTCAAGCTTTCTGGTACTGACTTTTTAATTAAAACTAAAGTCAATCCTGACCAGATGTGCCAAGTTAGAGTGGTTCCGAAATGTGATTCCTATGTAATTGAGGTAATTTATGATGAACCGGAGTCCACCATCGACAATGCCAACTCTGTAGCTAGTATTGATTTAGGATTGGATAATTTAGTGGCGTTAACTTCAAATCAACCGGGATTTATCCCTTTGTTGATTAACGGGCGACCATTGAAATCGATCAACCAGTTCTACAACAAGCGAAAATCACGATTACAATCCCAGTTAAAAGGGAACCGCAAAATATCACCCCGAATGCAGCGCTTAACTCGCTGTCGCAATCAGAAAGTTGACAATTACTTACATCATGCTAGCCGTCTAATTATTAACCTTTTGCTCACCAAGCACATTGGGACGCTAGTAATTGGCAAGAACGCGCAGTGGAAAACAGAAATTGATCTAGGGAAGCAAACCAACCAAAACTTTGTTAGTATTCCTCACTCTCGATTGATTGAGATGTTGGAATACAAAGCTCGGTTGGTAGGAATCGATGTAATTGTACAGGAAGAATCTTACACATCTCGCGCAAATTTTTTGGGTTTAGATTCAATCCCTGTCTACGGAAAAACAGAAAAAGATCCTGTGTTTACTGGTAAACGAATCAAGCGAGGTTTGTACAAAACATCGACTGGTCGGTTAATTAATTCTGACGTGAATGCAGCGTATAACATTCTCAGAAAAGCAATCCCAAATGCGTTCAGCAATGGGATAGGGAGCTGCGTAGTTCAGCCGAGGCGGGTCGATCCGCTCAAAGTGAAAGGGAAGGGGGAGGGACTTGAAGCCTCCCATGTCATGCAATAAATGACTATACTTTTACCAGCTATTGTAGGTTAAAGGATTTGTTCGCATCTGCTTTTGGTCGATCGCTCAAACATTGAATTTAGGCAAAACTTTCAACTATTTTTCGAGGATTACCACGAAATCCTCAATCATCACATCAAAAGTTCGAGCCAGCTTGTGGACTGCTGCAAAGTCAACCATTGCCATCCCCTGAGAACGAGCATAATTGCTAATCGTACTGTAGCCCACGCCCGATCGCTCCGCAACTTCCTTGAGCGTCCATCCCTTCTCGGCAGCCAACTCTCGAACCCGCAATCTGACTAAGCCTTTGCTCATATTCACTATTTACAAAATTTTGGATTTAGTATAATATATCAAAAAGCGATCGCCCCCGGTCTGCAAACTAAAGACGATCGCCAGTTAAAATTAATCCCGACAGATAATTTCTGTCGATCGCACTTAGCAGAGATAGATTTAGCTACCACCACCAGATGCAACTACAATGATATCAGAAAATCAGCTAAGATCGTCAACGATCGGCGCATCAAAAATTATTCACAAATCGTCGATCGTCAATCCGCGATCGAGATTTGTCACCGAAGAAACAGTAGCACTCCTGTTCAACATATCACCCGAACAGATATACCGGATCGAATGCTGCCACAACGTGGTGTACGTTCATGCCAAAGGCCTCAGTCGATTTGTCAGCTACGCCGATTTCCCCCCTATCTTAGAAGTAAAACCGCCCTGTGCTCAAGATTTTGTCGCCTGGTACAAACGCTGGAAACGGACACAAGCACCAGAATTTTGGACTAAATTCTATACGTACAACTTCAAAACTGCTGTTTCAGTTGACAGCTTGCTTGAGTGGGGTAAATTAGTCGCTACAGTTAAATCGGTAATTTCTGCCTCAGCGCTGCAACAGCTACGAGATGTTTACGCTCAAGAAAAAACATTGATGGAACATTTTTAAACCACGCCGGAGGGATAAACCCGCGATTGTTCGTCGCCAGCAAATATAAGGTGTTTTTCGGCGCATCCTACGGCTTAGAAATGCTCGTTTGTAAGGTGCGCTGCGGCGCACCCTACGAGATAGAGGTTCTGATCAAAACTCTTCTTTACCTTCCAATCCCCACATATTGGAAACCAGCGGCTTCTAAAGCCTTCTTGTCTAAGAAATTGCGGCCATCAATCATCACCGGATGATTCATCAACTTCGCCATTTTCTCGTAATCTAAATTGCGAAACTGTTCCCAGTCAGTCACCAGCACCAAAGCATCGCAACCATCAGCCAGTCTTTCCGGATCAGTTTCTACCAAAACTCCCGACAAACCGTGACGCATTCCAGTTTGAGAAACAATCGGATCGTAAGCTTTAACTTTCGCTCCCAATCGGTTCAAACTCTCGATTAAATTCAGCGCCGGAGCATCTCGCAAATCGTCAGTATCCGGCTTGAAAGTCAAACCCAAAAGTCCGACTGTTTTACCTTTGAGAATCTTCAAGACTTGTTGCAACTTTTCAATAGCAATCAACCGCTGGCGTTCGTTAACTTCCACCGCCGCTTTCAGCAAATGCGCTTCGTAGCCGTAATCCTCAGCAGTGTGAACTAAAGCCGAGACATCTTTCGGGAAACAAGAACCGCCCCAACCAATGCCAGCTTGCAGAAACTTGCTACCAATCCGCGAATCTAAACCGATACCTTTCGATATTTGGGTAATATCTGCACCGACGCGATCGCAAATGTTAGCAACTTCATTAATAAAGCTAATCTTCGTAGCCAAAAAAGCATTAGCTGCGTACTTAATCATCTCCGCTGAACTGATATCGGTCATTACCACAGGCACCTCGGGCAAAGACGGATTTTCTGCAAACTTGCGATCGACAATCGGCCGGTATAACTGTAGCATCATATCCATAGCCCGCCGAGAGTTGCTGCCGAGAACAATGCGATCGGGATTAAAAGTATCGAAAACAGCACAGCCCTCCCGCAAAAACTCCGGGTTGCTAACCACATCAAATACCACACCTTTTTTTGCTGCTACTTCCTCACCAGTAGCCCCGTCACCGCTTTGAGGTTTTTGACGTTCTGCTAAACCGTCGAGTACAATTCTTCGCACCCAATCTCCCGAGCCGATGGGCACCGTTGACTTGTTTACGATTACTTTGTAATCGCCGTCGAGGTGAGCGCCAATCCCACGAGCAACCGCTTCCACGTAGCGAGTATCGCTTTCCCCAGTAGGCAAAGGAGGCGTCCCCACGGCAATAAACAAAATGTCCCCGTGAGCCACTCCTGCTGCTAAATCCGAAGTAAATTCTAGATTGCCCGATGCAGATGCAGAGGACATTAATTCTGACAGTCCGGGTTCAAAAATAGGCGACTGTCCAGACTTCATTAATTTAACTTTTTCTTCGTTATTGTCTACGCAAATCACGTGGTGGCCGATGTGGGCCAAACAAGTGCCAGTGACTAAGCCAACATATCCTGTACCGATGACGCAAACCTGCATACAAATGTCCTCAAAGTTAGTAAAAAAATCAGATGGCAATCGGGAATTGCGAATTGAGAATTGGAAATAAGGAAGATTTTTCCCCTCCCCTACTCTCCCCCTCTCCCAGTCTCTACTTTTGGTTTCCCTCGATGCGATCGCGAAAATCCTTTATAGTCAACTCTAAACCTTGATCCAGCGGCACAGTTGGCTCCCACCCCAACCAATTTTTAGCACGAGTAATATCCGGTTGTCGCTGTTTTGGATCGTCTTCCGGCAGCGGCTTAAAGATAATTTCTGCCCCAGGATTAATCGTGTTTTGAATTTTTTGGGCCAGTTCCAATATAGTGTATTCGCCTGGATTACCCAAATTCATCGGCCCGATTTGGTCGCTATTCATCAAACGAATAAATCCTTCCACCAAATCAGAAACGTAGCAAAAACTCCGGGTTTGGGAACCGTCGCCATAGACTGTCAGCGGTTGATTCCGCAAAGCTTGAGCAATAAAATTGCTCACTACTCTGCCGTCATTTTCCAACATCCGGGGGCCGTAGGTATTGAAGATTCGTACAACTCGAATGTCTACTCCATTTTGCCGATGGTAATCAAAAGATAAGGTTTCAGCTACTCGTTTGCCTTCGTCATAACAACTGCGAATTCCTATACAATTAACGTTGCCGCGATAATCTTCTGTTTGTGGATGTACGTCAGGATCTCCGTACACTTCGGAAGTGGAGGCGAGAAAGAATCTTGCTTTTACCCGTTTTGCCAATCCCAACATATTCATCGTGCCGATGACATTTGTTTTAAGGGTCTTGACAGGGTTGTACTGATAGTGTATGGGGGAAGCGGGACAGGCCAGATGGTAAATCTGATCTACCTCCAACCGAATCGGTTCCGTGATGTCGTGGCGGATCAGCTCAAAATATGGGTTGTCCAGCCATTTGAGGATATTGCGTTTAGTCCCGGTGTAAAAGTTATCCAGGCAGACTACCTCGTGTCCTTGGGCCATTAAGCGATCGATTAGGTGGGAACCGAGGAAACCCGCACCGCCTGTGACTAAAATTCTCATTGTGGAAACTGCCGTTCTGTTTAGGGGTAGGACTGGGGTACAAAAATTCAGTCGCTAGAATGAAACTTTCTAATAGAATAACAAAATTGCGATCGACAATGTAAACACTTATGTGTCACTTTTATAAAATCTTTAATTAACTTAGCATTTTTCAAGAGTTTGAACGAAGTGCTATAATTCCTAAATCTTCGCTAGCAATTTTTATTTAAGTTTCACTATTCAGAAAAAATACTGTTGACAATACTTCTGTTATTTGTTACTGGTTATTAGTTACTTGATGACTTCGGTTTGAAGTTGGGCGATGCCCTACGGGATAGCTGGGCTTCACGGGCTTGTTGGAAAAAACAAGGGTCGATTTATCTCAAAAGCAATATGAGAGAAGTTATCTCGATTTCGCGAAGAGAATGTCCGCCACTTTCAACCCTGGGTTGCACCCGTTCAATTGGGATTTCGGGAGATTGCAGCCAGAACTAAATTAGGTTGATTGTGTAGCCTTTAGTTTGACAGTTTCTCAAGAATCGAGCAAAGTTACGATCGGCTAAAGTTGTCTCGAAGGCGGAATCGATGCCAGAGTCTGATAAAGTTCGCAGTCTTTGTATCATTAAGCGTCCTGCGAGGATGGCGACTGACTCTGGATTGAATTGGGACATCCCGGCGGCGATCGCATCTGCATTGACATATTTAAAACATTCTCCCAATAAAAATTTGGTAATAATCTCAGGAAAACTGTAGTTTTACTTGAACCGTTAGGGCCGCCAATAATGTAAATATTTGGCCTAATAGTAATATTAATTTTATAGCTTGTTTCTTAGTCCCCCTCTGCTGGGACGAGAGTTTGTGTAGGATTGGTTTCAAGCGCCGAATACTCAAAGGGATAACTAACTATTCCTTCCCTCCCAATGATGATATCTCAACCCAGCGGCGGAATAGTTCGACAGTAATACAGTAGCAACCATCAATTTCTCGAACCACATCGTGGCGTTCGAGAGTTTTTAGTGCTTCCTGCAAACTTGTCTCATCCATCCCTGTTTCTTGACTCAGCCTGTCGAGATTTATTCCTTCTAAGTGAGGTGCTAAGGCTTTTAAAATGTCCTGTTGTCCCGATGCGCCTTGCGTTGCTTGACCCCAAACTCCTGTAAAATAGTAGCGACCTCTGCTGAAGAATTCCGGGTCATTGATGACTGTTGCTACGTCTTCTAGTGTAAACATTGGATCGCGGGGGCGTCCGATTTCAAATACTTGGTCGTTGTAGAGGCGGACTAACAGAAATCCTACCAATTGCGTGAGGTAGGGTTGGCCATGAGTTAGTTCATAAATGCGATCGAGTGCTTCTGGTTTGTAGTCGAGGAGAAAATCATCATCGGGATTGGCTAAAACTTGGCGAGTTGCACCTAGACTCAGGAAACCTACTCGGATAGGGATAATGCTAGCAAAAAAAGGATTGAAATAATCCTGGGTCATTTCATCCAAGGTGTGCAATCCGGCAAAAGCAAAGGCTACTTTAGAACTCATTTGCACCATCCCTCGCAAAAAACCGATAAAATCTTGATTGATGTTCCCAGTGTCTATCAATTCTTCAATTTTTTCAAACTCGTCTAAAGCAATGATTAATCCACTTTCTACATTTGCTATTACTTGTTCGATGTAGCGTCCAAAAGTGAGATAGGGTAAATCGAGTAAATCGCGATCGGCAGGAGGTGCAATCTTGACTGTTTTGGCAATGGCATCGGTAATGAATATTAGCAGTTCGCCGACTCCTTGAGAGCAATCTCCTACCCGCAGCAAATTCACATAAGCTACCTGTACTTGTGAGCCTAAGCAGTTGCTAGCATTCAACAAAATCGAAGTTTTTCCCATCCGCCGATGACCGTAGAGAGCCACAGATTGAAGCTGATTTCCCTTTACCCACAACTCCTCTAGCTGTCTGATGATGTCTTCGCGGCCCACAAAAAGATTGCCTTGGACTGGATCGCCAATTATATAGGGGATAGTAACAGGTTGAGTAATCGAAATATCTCCGATTTTTCCGGTCACTTGCAGTAATATTTGTTGCAATTTTTGGGCAGTTTTAATAATTAAATTTCGTTCACATTGTGGTATAATATCTGGACTATCGAGGAGAGTTTCAAGCTCACCTAATGCTCGGTTGAGGGCAAGGGAACGGGCAGAACGAGATAGGCTATTCTGGACGACTTGAACATCGGCAATTACCCGCCGTAGAGAGGCAATTGCTTCCCAAGTAGTCCCACGAAGCAGAGGTGGATTTGGGGAAGCAGGCAGCTTCAGGGAAGCAATCTCGGCTAGTTCTGCTGTTTGGTGAAAATCTGTGAGAATCTGCGCTAAGGTAAACATCTCGTCTCCATAAACCAGATCTCGCACTACAGCGAAAGCTTCTGTGGCTTTGTCTGGTTTTTGCTCGTGGAGATACCAAAAACCAGCGGCAGAGGCACGGGCAGGAGTATTTAAACGAATTTCTGTTTGAAAACGAGCTTGAATTTGCTGTCGCCAAGGTAGGATGAAAAAAGCTTCTACTGCTTGTGACTTCATTACTTGACTTAAAGAAGCTGAGGCAAAACGCACCAACTTCCAATCATAAAGATCTTCTGATAATTGAGCGACGCGATAGATAAGTTGTTCTTTTGGTGTTTCTGCCAGTACACGATTTACAGCTTTAACAACAGGGATAAACTGAAGGGTAAATCGTAGTAATTGGTTAATGTTGTGCAATCCTGTTTCCCAATCCCGCCTCAGCCAATTAGCTATTTGAGAAGACAGGTAGGGAAGAGGAAGTGGGGTAATGTGAGGAAATTGTCTATTTAGCTGTTGACGCTGGAGTAAGGTAAACGGTACAGCGAAAAGCCAATTTTCAGGACGTGCGAACCCCACGCCGAACGCCACGCCGAACGCCACGCCCCACGCCACGCCCCACGCCACGCCCCACGCCACGCCCCACGCCACGCCCCACGCCACGCCCCACGCCACGCCCAACGCCACGCCCAACGCCACGCCCAACGCCACGCCCAACGCCACGCCGAACGCCACGCCGAACGCCACGCCGAACCAATCGATAGAAATGCCTATTTCCTCGAAAAATCTACTCAAGCCTACGGGGATAACAATGATTAACATCAAGGCTTGTAGAATTAACTGACGCTGGACTGAATTGTGACGCAACCAATCCCACTTTTCTCGCCAGGTTTTGGCGTCTTGTAAATTAGATTCACCCCCAAAAGTAGACTCATACCACCCCACAGCTTGAGGAAAGAAAAACACCCAATATAACAATCGCAGGTAATCTAAAGGATTCCACAAAGAAAGAGGGCGCTTCAGTTTGGGAGCTAAATCTAACCGAGGAACAGGGCGATCGTTTTGACTCATAAATAGGTGGGAATGAATAAACAGGACTTACGCACGGGTGGTGAGAAACCGGGTTTTTTACCGAATCTGCGATTCTCTAACGAAATATTTTCGTAAAAAACCCGGTTTCTGGGCCCCCATGTGTAAGTCCTAGTTGATATAACGAGCATAAGTTTGATAGCACAACTGCATCAATTTCTGAGGATAGCCGCCACTTTCAGCAATTAACCCCGCAATTTCTTCCTCAGTAAAATGCACTTGCTGAGCAACAGGTGTTAACCAGGAAGCCTGGAGGCGACTAGCAATAAATTCGCGGCAGATTTTTTCATCCCATTGCTTCAGAGTTTCCTCAATACAAATCCCTTTAAAAGGAGATGTCATATTTTTGTCTTGACTGTCAGGAAACAGTGTATCCAGAGAGGTGCAGGCGGCGACAACTAGACGCAAAGGTGCGTTATTTCCCTCCGCCAAACCCCTCAATTGGCCGCGTACTTGGTTAGTAAATCCATCCCAGGTCATTTTCTCGACTTCATCTAAAAGCAACAGCAATCGGTGCGATTCTAAAGCCCGTTGTAGTAAATATCCCTTTGCTGTCTCGATACTCACTAAGCTGCACAAAGCACCATAAAAGTCATCTTCATCGCGAACATTTTGCAAATTCAGGTAAATGGGTTGGCGGGGAGAATGGAGTTGATTAGGTGCTTGTTGGTAAATGGCTTGTAGGAGAGAACTTTTGCCGATCGCTCTTTCGCCAATGATTGCTACGCTACTGCCACTATTGAGCGTCTCGAATACCCGCCGAATTTCCCTTTCTCTGCCAAAGAAAAATTTCGTATCGTCTATCTTGCCATGCTGGGGAATAAAGGGATTATTGTGGTTGATATTTAGCGGGTCTAATTCTGCTATTGGATTGTCATTTGGTAATGATTTTTGGGGCGATGGCGTTCCATTGGGTTCTCGAATTTCCTCCCAATCCAATCCTAAAGCCTTGCAAATTCCAACAAATAACTGGGACTTGACATCCTTACAGGTGAAAAAATTATTAACTGTACCAAGACTGATGCCTGTCTGTGACTTTTTGCCCTCCCCTATCACAACACGATCAGCTAAGTCTTGGCGACTCCAGCCTTTGTCTGTGAGAGCTGTTTTTGCTTTTTCGATTCCTGCCTGGGATGCTTTGAGCGTTGGTTGTGGCATAGCCAAATTACAAACCTTTTAAGTATTATAGCGAGCGATCGCCAACCAAACGCATCCTAAACGCATACCAAACTCATACTAACTGAAACCTATACACAGGCTGACTTTCAAGCTTTTACTCTTTAAGATTAAAACATATCCAATAAGAAAGTAGCAATTATGAAAGCTAAACCAAATATGACACCTGCTAAACCCAAATCTACTAAAATGACTCGTAAAAACACTCCTCCTCAATCTCCCTCTCGTTTCCAGTACGTCTTCGCCACTGTTATCTTTTTTACCTCACTTTCTGGAGGCGTGTCTTTCTGGATTAGTACCGAAGATCGGCCATCTCCCCAACAAGTTCGCATTTTTGAGACTTGCAATAGCACTTGGAATATGGGTGTGGGTGCGATTTTCGGACTTTTAGGTAGTAAGGTAGTTCAAGATGATGATGATGATGATAATGAGTAATCTCTGATAGTTTATTTGCAAAAAGGCGATCGCCCTTAATCTCCAAAAGTGCGATCGCTCTTTCAAAAACCCTAACTCCTGCTCAGACAGTTGACGTGCGACACTCAGAGTATCGTCACAGCCACAAACAGAATGCAAACCATTACCATCACAATTCCAGACGATCGCCTGCAGAAGCTCCAAGAAACCGCCAATATCCTCGGCATTTCCCTAGAAGCATTACTGCTTGCGGGTGCTGAAAACTTGCTCGCACCACCAGAAACATTGTTCCAAAATGCTATGGAATACGTCCTCAAAAAGAATGCTGAACTTTACCAAAAGCTCGCGTGATGCGCTATCTAACTTTAACAGAAATCTTATAAATTTATCGGCGCATTATCGAGCAGTCTGGCTGCGCTGTCATATTGTTCCTAATTCTATTTGAGAAATTCGGGTTCTGAAAACTAAACTGTATTATGCCACAGTACGATCGCCCTTAATCTCTCAAAGTGGGCGCGAGCGTAGCTATCCCGTAGGGAATCGCCCTTAATCTCACTTTCCTTAATTACAAAACAAACTCGGCTCTACATGAAAAAAACTCCCCAGAATCAATGCCAACTCTTTACCAATATCTTGATCGCCATTAACCACTTCATACACTCTTTTTTCAGAGCCAATAACTCCCACCAAGTCAGCAGGTTGTAACTCTCTTTGTTCCATCAAAAACAGTAGTATTGAATGAGGCGTTGCTGTAGTTCCTGGTGCGTAATATTCCTGCTCAAATTTTTCAATCAATGCAATCAGCAATTCATATAACTCATTTTCTTCAGGAGTGCGATCGCGCTGGTGCATTAACTCTTCCACAATAGCCAGAGCCTTTTCATTATCCGCTTCAGTTCTAATTATTTTCGGCTGATACTGAGACAATAACTCTTTGTATTTATCTGGATTAAAAGTAAGGGTCATTTTTCCATTTCTCCTTATCATACTCAGCATGGGTGAGAATATATTTGATATAAATTAATTGGCTTTCATAATCAATACTAACGATTAATCGATAATTATTACCTTTGATATTAAAAACTGTAAACCCCCCAACTGCTTCGGCTTTAGGAAAAACAGATTGTACCTCAATTAAATTAGACCATTTAGCCTTGCTAGCAATTTTAAACCAGTTATCCAAAGCTTCCCCGCAATCAGCATGAGTTTCGCTATATTCACGCACCCGTTTGTAGCTGATTATGTGCATCTACTATACGCAATTTAAACTAAGTTTTAGTTTAGCTCAACCAATTTCTTTGGTCAAGAGCGATCGCCCTTAATCTGCAAAAGGTAGAATAGGCAGGAAAGCCTGTTCCTAGAACCCCATTTGTGGAACAGACCGGAAAGCCTGTTCCTAGAAGCGACAAGAAGACTGACTCTTTGTGGAACAGGCAAGATGCCTGTTCCTAACAAAAGGCCACACAGATTACGAATCTCGATCGAGCTTCAGCACAGCCATAAAAGCCTCCTGCGGCACATCCACAGTACCCACAGACTTCATCCGCTTCTTACCCTTCGCCTGCTTTTGCAGCAACTTCTTCTTCCGCGAAATATCACCGCCGTAACACTTCGCCAACACATCCTTCCGCAAAGCCGGAATGTGCTCCGAAGCAATCACCTTGGCGCCAATTGTCGCTTGAATGGGAACCTTAAATTGATGACGAGGAATCAACTCCTTGAGTTTTTCCGTCAACCCGCGGCCCACATTGTAAGCCTTATCCCGGTGTACGATCATCGCCAAAGCGTCAACCGGATCGCCATTAATTAAAATGTCCATTTTCACCAACGGATTTTCGCGATAACCGATGAGGTGATACTCCATGCTCGCATAACCGCGCGATCGCGATTTCATCTGGTCGAAAAAGTCCGTCACCACCTCCGCCAAAGGCAACTCGTAAACCAGCGTAGTTCGGCCTTGACTCAGATACTTCATATCCATAAAAATGCCCCGCCGACTTTGAGACAGTTCCATCAGCGCGCCCACATAAGTTTCCGGCGACAGCATTTCTACCCGCACGTAAGGTTCCTCAATTTTCTCCCGGTACTGAGGATCTGGCAAGTGGCTGGGATTGTCAATTGTTAACACTTCGCCTTTAATTGTTGTGACTTGATAAACCACAGAAGGAGCCGTAACAATCAAATCCAAATTGTATTCTCTCTCCAGTCTTTCTTGCACAATTTCCATGTGCAGCAAACCCAAGAAACCGCAGCGGAAACCAAATCCCATCGCACTCGAAGTTTCCGGTTCGTAAGAAAGCGCCGCATCGTTGAGTTCGAGTTTTTCTAAAGCTTCCCGCAAATCGGGAAATTGGTCAGCATCGATCGGGAACAAGCCGCAAAAAACCATGGGTTTTGCTTCTGTATAACCCGGCCAAGGCTCCGATGCAGGCTTTTTAACTAAAGTAATGGTATCGCCGACGCGAGCATCAGCTACAGCTTTAATTGCCGCGCCCAGATAACCAACTTCCCCCGCGTGCAATTCGTCTACTTGAATTTGAGTCGGTGAAAGGATGCCCAATTCATCGATGACATATTCCTTACCCGAAACCATCAACAAAACCCGATCGCCCTTTTTGACACTTCCGTCCATCACCCGGAAATACACAATTACCCCGCGATAAGCGTCGTAATAACTATCAAAAATTAGCGCCCTCAGCGGTTTGTCAACAGTATCCTGCGGCGGCGGCACCAATTCGACGATCGACTCCAAAATCTCATCTATACCAATTCCTTCCTTAGCCGAAGCCTCAATCGCCCCGCTACAGTCCAGACCGATAATTTCTTCAATTTCCCCTTTTACCCGTTCCGGTTCTGCCCCCGGCAAGTCAATTTTATTTAAAACTGGAATAATTTCCAAATTATTTCCCAAGGCAAGGTAGACATTTGCCAGGGTTTGTGCCTCCACGCCTTGAGATGCGTCTACCACCAGCAGCGCCCCTTCGCAAGCAGCGAGCGATCGCGACACCTCGTAAGAGAAGTCCACGTGTCCGGGAGTGTCGATCAGATTGAGCACGTACTCCTTACCGTCCTTGGCAGTGTAATTCATCCGAGCCGCTTGCAGCTTGATCGTAATGCCGCGTTCGCGTTCGATATCCATATTGTCTAAAAACTGCTCCTTCATCTCCCGTGCCTGCACAGTCCCAGTCGCCTGCAACAGCCGATCGGCCAAGGTGGATTTTCCGTGGTCGATGTGAGCAATAATCGAAAAATTACGAATGCGAGATACAGGGACGTTTGTCATAAAACCTATCGGCAAAAGATTGACTTTTGTTGTATTATAAAACTTCATTCAATTTACAATCATTTATACTCATTTAGAGACTTAAATAGAATTTAATTTTTTCTACGCTGTGGGTTGACAGATTAATTGTATTTATGCTATGTTAAACAGCCAACTCCAGCCAATACGCCCTCCTGGGAAAAAAGTTTTCTCTCTGTTATCGTACAAAAATCTGTTAAACGGTTAGGGAACAGCCGATCGCCACCATCCGCCCTCAAACCTCCAGCTCAGTCAGGTTGCTCTCAGGAGTGCGATCGCCAACTTAAAAATATTGGTTAGAAGTTACTGGCGCTTGACAACAAGCACATAATTTGGTCAAATGACGGAAGCGAGACGGTAAGGGTGTAAAAAATATAGGTTTTCATCCGTTGTGAATATCTACTAGGGGTAAGGCATCACTACCTTCAAAACACTTCCTTCAAAACAAAAAGGCGTAAATTCCTAGAAGGAATTGAAACTTAAGAATTAAAACTAGGATTTTTTAACTATGAGCGAATCACGTATACCATCCCACAGTTCGTCAGAAAAAGTGGAACTATCTATCCATATAGATTCTGAACTGCTAGACCAAATTAAACACTTGACGAATGACCCCAGCAAAGTCATTGAAACCGCAATCAAGCAGTGGCTCAGAGGCGAGCGCCGCGAAGACGAGCTGGCTCTGAGTTTACGCCGCAACCCCCCAGTCCCCCCTCGCGGCGAATGGAACGACTGAGTTTCTCTCGCCCCAGACGGTGCGCGCAAATCTGCAGGGTGTGAAATTTAGATCGCGCGGGCGATCTCCTGCTCATTTTGTGGCGAAAGCTACAGGTTGTGGGCGACTTAACTCGGCTAACTGACAACCTCGGAACTATTCAAGATGACGGAAAAAATGCCTGAGCCAGTCCCAGACTTGAGCTGTTGGCAGCCTCAGATTTTGACGTAATTTTCAAACTCGATCGTTAATCGGTGCAGATTCCTAATTCCTCAATCTTAATTTGAATTTCTTAATTACCCAAAACGGCTGAGAACGAATAGTTTTGAGTTTTGAATTGAGTTCAGAATTAAAGTATTAATATTTGATGAGTTCATTAATCACTCAAAAGTGAATAGTAGAAGCCTAAAATTTTTGCTAAGTGTGAGTTTTGAGCGATTAATGTTTTAATTAAAAAGCCAACAACTTTTTAATTAATTAATAACTCACCAATTAACACTAGAAGCCCCAAACAAGGGCGAGTCTTGAGCCTTTTATTAAAAACTCAATACTCCAAAATCAGAACTACTTTCATCCCCTACTCTGATGGACTCTAACACAGATTTCCGGCAATCGAGCCTCGCCTCTACAGCCTTTTTTCAAGAGTTAGGAGCAGAATTAGTATTTACCCAAGACGCCTCTGGTCGATATCTATCTTTTTATTGGCAAAAAGCCGAACAGTACAACGTTACAGCAGAACAAATTGTCGATCGCCCCCTCAGCGAAACCCTGGAACCCATCCCCCCTGCACCTTATCTCGATATCGTGCGACGATCGCTCGAAACCCTCGTTCCGCAACGGTTCAGCTATCCATTTGGCCACGCCGGACAATATTTTCTCTTCGATTTGACACTCACTCCGGCGATCGACTCAAACGGCAAAGCTACAAAAGTCTTAGTTATGGGAAGGCTGCTGTCTGACAAACCCACAGACAGACGGCCTGATTCCCCAGAATTCATGCTCTATCGAGCTTTGCCATCCCCCTTGGACGCCCGCCAACAAATGTCGCTTCCAGCTAGCCGTATCCCCCGTCGATCGCTCCCTCCCTACTCGGAAATCGACCGTAAAATAATCTCCCAAATCGCTCATAACCTGCATAAAACCCTCGATTTAGCCACCATTTGGCAGCAAACTGTTAACAGCTTGGGTCAAGTTTTAAACGCGAGTCGCTGCATCATCTGTTCCTACAAAAAAGACAGCGAAAATCTCGAAACATCCCCCTTCCTTGCCTCAGAAAATCAGCAAAATTCGACCGCCACAGCAGCCGAATTACAACAGCCCATAGTTAGCGATCCCTCGCCCCCAATTTCCCCCACTCAAATCGAAAATCTCCAATCGAAAATTTTTAAAGTAGTAGCTGAGTACCGCCAAGAAGCTTACTCTTCTATGCTGGGAGTAGAACTGCGCGCAGCCGAACAGCCAGGGTGGATTCAAACTTTAGCTACCTTAAAACCAGTAGCAGTCGATTACGCCTCCCCCGCCGCTGATCCCTTCCACCGCCATTCCGTGCTCGTAGCAGCTACCTCCTATGAAGACCAACCCAATGCACTGATATGTTTGCACCGCTGCGGCAGTTCCCCGAAATGGAGTCCAGTCGAACTCGAATTCGCCCGCGAGTTAGTCGCTCAAGTCGGCAGTGCGATCGCCCACGCTACACTTTACCAAGAATTAGAACAAGCCCGCGCCGAAGCCGTAGCTCTTTCCCAACTTAAAAGTCAATTTCTTGCTAATACTTCTCACGAACTCCGCACCCCCCTCAACGGCATCCTCGGCTTCCTAAAACTGCTTATGGACGGCATGGCAGATGACCCCGAAGAAGCGCACCAATTTATCGAAGAAGCTTACCGATCAGCAGTACATTTGTTCAATGTGATTAACGATATTTTGGATGTCGCTAAAATCGAAGCTGGCAAAATGGAGTTAGACCTCGCTCCCGTCAAACTCGGTGAACTGTTGCAACAAGTTGAGAATTTTACACGGGTTCAAGTCGAGCAAAAGCGATTGCAATTTCAAATCCAAAAACCCCCTGTGGAGGACGAGATTATTCTGTACGGCAACTACCAACGCCTGCTTCAGGTAATCTTGAACCTCACAGGCAATGCGATTAAATTTACCGGGGAAGGGGGAATTCGCATCAGTGCCGAAATTATTAAGAAAAAGGTGACTGTTGACAACCAGCAGTTCCCCGGAATGGTGAAAATCCGAGTTGCTGATACTGGCATTGGCGTTTCTCTCGACAAGCAGGATAAATTATTTGAGTCGTTTTTTCAGGTGGACGGCGCTCGTACCAGACAATACGGCGGCACCGGTTTGGGATTGGCTATTTCTCAAAAACTGGTAGAAGCAATGGGGGGTACAGTAAATTTTTACAGTATGGGCGAAGGGCTGGGAGCGACTGTTACTTTTACTGTCCCGCTTTATCAAGAACCACTATTTAAAAATTAATCATCGGTAATTGATCATCAGTAATTGGTCATCGGGACATTGAAGGAATCAGCAAAAATTAAGAAGCAAGAGGGAATCAGGAAGCCGAAAAAAAACTGCTAGATCGGTTCTCAACTTTCGTGAGGTAATCGCTAGCTTTCTTACCAATTACCAATTACCAAACTGTACCTTACTTACTTAAAAATTGCTATATTCTTGTATTAGTAAGTTCTGTTGCGTGAATAAAGGTCATCGATAATTGGTAATTATCCTATAAACACTGTTCGATCGCCCACTACCGTATCAATTTTGACTTTTATCGGTCGCCAAGCTGCCTCCTTGGGAGTTTTGGACTCATATTGATCACCCACGCCACTTCCGAATCCCCACCCAGAATTGGCATAAATCAAATCCGGGGGATGCGGATAACAGCTCATCTTTAATCTGTCGGCTGGCAGCCCACACCTCCTAGTAAACCCCCACAAACCGCCAACTTTACAAGAACTTAATGCCTACTTTTAGCACTGATTCAGCTTTCTAATCCCCTACTGTAAAGGATTTTTAAGAAAAAAGGACGCTCTCCCTTCTATGTGAAAATCATAAAGATCTTGTAAAGACACCGCAACTACTTAGTAATGTTTGACGACCTGTGGCAATATTTAAGTAGAATTACGTAATCCATAAGTCGCACAGCGGCAGGCTGGCAAATTCAGTAACTTCCTGCTCTGTTGCCGGAGTGGTAAACTTTTGCCAGTCTAGTAGAAAAAGGGTTGCTATGAATCAGCAAATATCAGCTCAATCGCAAAAGCTTTTACTCCAAATTGGCAGAAATATTCGTCGAACCTTGGATGTCCATACCATCTGGCAGCAAACAGTTAATACTCTGGGAGAAACACTAGGCGTCAGCCGCTGCATCATTTGTCCCTATGAAAGTTCTAGCCTACAAGTCAAAGTAGCTGCTGAATACTGCCAAGAAGCATTTTTACCAATGCTGGGAATGGAAATCTCGCTCACAGCAGCACCTCATTTCCTTCAAGCTCTAGCCACCCTCGAACCGGTAATAGTAGACTCCTTTGCAGCTAATGACCCTTTTGGTCCGCAGTCGCTGCTAGTGGTGGCTACCGCTTACCAAGAGCAACCTAACGGCATAATTAGCTTGCATCAGTGCAAGGATCGATCGTCGGGAAAGGGTAATGCCGATCGACCTTGGACTCAATCGCAGATCGAATTCGCACAAGAACTTGCCGAGCAAGTAGGAAGTGCGATCGCCCTCGCCACCCTCTACCAAGAGCGCAGCAAGCGAGTACAAGGACTATCCCAGCTCAAAAAGCAATTTTTGTTGAAGGCGTCCCACGAGCTCCGCACTCCCCTAAATCACATCATCGGCTATTTACAACTAACCATAGACGATCAAGCTGACGATCCGATAGAGGAGAGAGATTTTATCCAAGAAGCTCACCGTTCGGCTATCCACCTTTCTCAAGTAATTTCCAATATCTTAGATTACATTGAGTTAAGTGAAGCTTGCCAAACTCACGCAGAGTTAGCCACTTTCAGGACTCAGGATAAATCAGGGTCTAAGTAAACTTTATAGTGGCGTATTTAACAAGTCTAATATTTACCGTGCCAACAAGTTTTACCGGGAAAAAGCTGACACTTTATCGCTAGATTCCCTCACTAAATTCGGTAGCTGCTTCATCAATTATTTTTAGGGAATTATAGTTTTACAGACTACAGGATAGCAACTACTACACGTAGTAGCTCGGTGTATTTATCAGATTATGTCCGGTCGAACGACTCCCATCAAATAGGTTATTTGACCGGAAAATATTGCCAGCATAAGATTGCACTTTCGCACTTTTAATGCTTTTAACTTGTGCTTGATAGAATTACCCCCGGCCATTTTTTTTCGGAGTTTTTGGAGGGCTGACATAGCGCGCCCAAAAAGGTTCCTCCATATCTTTCATCGCTGCTAGTTTTTGGCGCTCTTCCTCTATGCGCTTGCGTTCTGAAAGATCAGAAAATATATTGATACTGCCGACAGTCTGACCGCCCGCATCTCGAACGCGTGCGGCAAACAGCCAAACATCGATCGAACTACCGTCTTTTTTCAACAAAGATATTTCTAAACCGTTTTGCGGTTTGCCATTAGACGCAGACTTTAGCAGCGCGTAAAAATCTTGCTTTTGACCTTCAGGAATATTCGGTAAAGGTTTCCCTAAAACCTCAGCCGCAGTCCAGCCAAAAAGTTGTTCGGCAGCGCGGTTCCAAACAACGGTATTGCCGTCATTGCTGGTACAGTTAATCGCCAGTGGCGCCGATGCTATCTGGGCTTGCAAAACTTGGTTAACGAGTTGCAGTTTCAATTCTACTTGCTTGCGATCGGTAATTTCCTGACAAGCGCCCCACAAACGGACAACCCGTTCAGCAGTTTTGTCCCACACCACTTGCCAGTAATCCCGCACCCAGCGCACCTCGCCTTTTTGATTAATAATGCGATACTCATTAGCTCCAGTGCGGCTGAAAGTACAGCCTTCTAATTGTTTAATTAACATTTCCCTGTCATCGGGATGAACGAGTTCGGAGTTCCACCAACCAAACGATTCTAATTCTTCAGGAACGATCCCGGTGCAACGCTCAAAAGCTTCTGTCGCCCACTCGCAGGCGAACTTGCCGTCGGGCATTCCCTTAAAAGAATAGGCAAAATCCGAAGTAATTTGCGACATAACTCTGTAGTGGACTTCCGACTCTCGGACTGCGATTTCAGCTTGCTTTCGTTCCCCTATTTCCCGCGAATTAATTATAATTCCCTGCACGCTAGAATCGTAAAGCAAACTGTTACCTATCGACTCCATATAGATCCAAGAACCATCAGCGTGGCGTTTCCGATATTCGATGGCCCCCCCAATTCCTGGAGATTCTAACAACTTACCAAAATACGTCTGCCAAGCCAGCAAATCGTCGGGATGGATTAACTCGCCGTGAAATTTGCCAATTCTTTCTTCTGGGTTGTAACCCAAAAGCCGCTGTAGGGCTCCGCTGTGGTATCGAACTCGCCCGTCCGAGCCAACAATGCTAATTAGATCGGGAGAATTACGCAGCATAGCTTGCAGTTTGGCTTCACTTTTAGTTAAGGCTTGATGATCCCTGCGATGCTGGCTGGTCTGTTTTTCCAACTGCTCCCGTAGTTGTCTAATTTGCCCTACTTGCTGGGCTACAGTTCGTTCCAAGAGGCGATTATTTTTTTCAATTTCAACCAACTTGGCGGCGTTATTTGTGGCGCTTTCAAACAAGCGGCTGCCTGCAATATCCTGTAGAGAATTTGATAAATTTTCCAAAATTTTTGTGAAAATTGCCTGTTGCGGGTGTGGCAATTCCCTAGCTTGTTCCTGCAATGTTTCTAAGTGTTTGTAGACAGTTTCTAGCATTTTATTAAGGGGGAATCTAATAGTTGCCTGCGGGTGAAGCCCCTAAAAAGCGGACACAAGTTTTTTCAACACAACCCATAACTAAGACTGGTGTCTGGCGATCGACCCATCGCGTTCTCAATAACCAGGGATTTTGGGACTTTATTTTCAAATCATAGCAACCGATAGAGAAAGTAAATTCTTGTTGTGCCCTAATTGCCAGCCCAGCACCACCCCCAAGAAGTGCTCGCCAGGAGTGCGGGTAACTCCCCTACCCAGTGAATGTGGGGCTTCTCGCGGTTAAGCTAAACTAGATGGGTGTCAAGAGAAAGAGGGATTTATGACAGAGCAAGCCAACGCTCGCGATTTGTTTCGCGCTGCTTACGAACACCGCTATACCTGGGATGCCAATTTTCCCGGTTACAGCGCCGATATTGAACTCAAACAGGGCGACGAAGTATATACGGGTCATGTTTCCATCAAACCTGACATGAGCGTGGAAGTCAGCGGCATTGAAGATGAGGAAGTGCAGCAAAGCGTCTACACCCAAATGCGCGATATTGTCACCCACCGCAAACGCTCGACATTTGAAAAATCTCACGGCAAAAATAGCTTTACCCTGGGTGAGAAAGACAGCACCGACGCTGTGGACATCTTGGTGCAAGGCGACTCAATGGGCTCGAATTATAAAATCCGAGGTCTCTCAATTTGTCAAGTCAGCCGAGTGATGGGCCGCATGGCTTTCGTAATTGACACGCACAAAAGCTTAGAGACACCCGAAGGTTCTTTGGCGAGCCACTACGATGCCGTTTTCCGCAACCCTCAAACCGACGAAATCATCAGAGAACTCGAATTTGAAGATACCTTTGAGAAGATAGGCGACTATTATGTCATGACCAAGCAAGTAGTTCGAGCCAAAGAAAAAGGTCAACTGACAACAACCGAGTTCAACTACTCCAACGTCAAACTGCTAGAACCAGCAGTAGTCTAGAGCGATCAAAAACCCGATTTCTTAAATAAAACGGGCTTTTTTGGTTAACGTATGAGAATCAACTTGATTTGGCAGCAAGTAACGCTACGATCGAACGAGAGAGCGAATTCCGATCGAGCATCAGCGTGACAGAAACCGGGTTTCGTGCCGCGGGCTCACCTGAGTGCCTAAGTATTTTATCAAAAACCCCGGTTTCTTAAATCCTGCGCGGGTTGAGAATGCTGCCCTTGGCTCAAATCGAACACAATCAACTGCAAGAAATCTTCACAGAGACGAAATATGACACTAGCACTAACCAGAGATAACGTCGAAACAGTTCTTGATGAAATGCGCCCCTACCTGATATCCGACGGCGGCAACGTCGAACTCGTAGAAATTGACGGCCCAGTGGTACACCTGAGACTGCAAGGAGCTTGTGGCTCTTGCCCGAGTTCCACAATGACTCTGAGAATGGGCATTGAACGTCGCCTGCGCGAGGCTATCCCAGAAATTGCTGAAGTCGAACAGGTAATGTAATTACAATAGTCCGGACAGTTTTTATATGGCCCAATGGCTTATTCTGGCTTGACTTCGCAGCCCCTGTGGATAATTAAATCAATGTCAGCTCCACCCCTGACGTGGCATTTAATTCGACTTTATTTATGATCCTTGCCCCGCGTAAGCTTGGAGTCTCGTTCCCAAAACTGTCCGGAGTATTGTAATTAGTCAGTTGGCAATTAGCAGTTGGCCGTTGACGGTTGACTGTTGACGGTTGACTCTTACCAATTACCAAATTTAATTGCCAATTACCAATTACCAATTACCAATTACCAATTACCAATTACCAAATTCAATTACCAAATTCAATTACCAATTACCAAATTCAATGTCTCACCCCCTTTATGTAGCCTTCATTTGGCACCAACACCAACCGCTCTACAAATCCCGAGTATCAGCTAGCGCAGGAACAGCCCAGTACCGACTGCCTTGGGTGCGCTTGCATGGAGTCAAAGACTACTTGGATTTAGTTCTCCTTCTAGCAAAATATCCCAAACTGCATCAAACCGTAAACCTGGTTCCGTCCTTGATTTTGCAGATAGAAGACTGCATCGCAGACAAAGCATTAGACCCTTACTTGGCGGTGACATTAAAGCCAACAGAAACTTTAAACATCGCAGAACAAGAGTTCATTTTAGAACACTTCTTTGACGCCAATTACCACACCCTGATTCAGCCTCATCCCCGCTACGCTCAACTCTACACTCAGCGGCAGGAAAAAGGCATTCAGTGGTGTTTGGCAAACTGGAAATTGCAGGATTTTAGCGACTTGCTGGCGTGGCACAATTTAGCTTGGATTGACCCGCTGTTTTGGGACGACCCCGAGATTGCAGGGTGGCTGAAACAAGAACAAAATTTTAGTTTGGCAGACAGAAAAAACATCTACTCAAAACAAAAAGAAATCCTCGCTCGTATCATTCCCCAGCACCGTAAAATGCAAGCTGAGGGACAGTTGGAAGTCTCAACAACCCCCTACACGCACCCGATTTTACCGCTGCTTGCCGACACCAACGGCGGCCGCATAGCCATTCCAAACATGACGCTGCCAAAACAGCGGTTTCAGTGGGAAGAAGATATTCCCCGACACCTGAGAAAAGCCTGGGAAATGTATCAAGACCGATTTGATTGCCAACCGCGCGGTTTGTGGCCGTCGGAACAAGCAGTCAGCCCGGAAATTTTGCCCTATATTGCTAAACAAGGCTTTAAATGGATAGTCTCGGACGAAGCAGTATTGGGCTCGACAATTAAACACTTTTTTAACCGCGACGGGGCGGGGAATGTCTACGAACCCGAACTGTTATATCGTCCTTACCGTTTAGAAACTCCTGACGGCGATTTGGCAATAGTATTTCGAGACCACCGATTGTCTGATTTGATCGGGTTTACTTACGGTTCGATGGAACCGGAAAAAGCAGCATCAGATTTAGTGGGACACTTAGAAGCGATCGGCAGAACTCTCAAAAACCGACAGTTGGGCGGCCAAACAGCTTTAGAAACTCCCTGGTTAGTTACGATCGCCCTAGACGGAGAAAATTGCTGGGAATTCTATCCCCAAGACGGCAAACCGTTCTTAGAATCCCTCTATCAAACTCTCAGCGATAATCCAGATATCAAATTAGTCACAGTCTCAGAATTTCTCGACCAATTCCCAGCAACCGAAACAATTCCGGCAGCCCAACTGCACACCGGTTCCTGGGTGGACGGTTCCCTCACAACTTGGATCGGCGATCCCGCGAAAAATCGCGCTTGGGACATATTAGGGCCCGCCAGACAAATGCTGGCAAACCATCCAGAGGCCACAGAAGAAAGCAACCCAGAAGCTTGGGAAGCGCTTTATGCGGCCGAAGGTTCCGACTGGTTCTGGTGGTTTGGCGAAGGCCACACGTCGAACCAAGATGCCATGTTCGACCAGCTATTTCGAGAACACGTAGCGGGAATTTACGAAGCTCTGGGCGAGCCCGTGCCCCCGGAAGTGCGACGACAAGTAGAGGTGCACGAGGTTCAAGGCGACCACCTGCCGCTGAGCTTTATTCACCCGGTGATTGACGGTATCGGCAACGAACAGGATTGGGACAAAGCCGGTCGGATTGAAGTTGGGGGAGCAAGGGGTACGATGCACCGGAGTTCGGCAATTCAGCGGCTTTGGTACGGGGTTGACCACTTGAATTTTTACATTCGCGCCGACTTCAAAGCAGGGGTGCGACCGGGAATTGATTGCCCGCAACAGTTAAATTTGTTTTGGTTTTATCCCGATCGCACGATGAACAACAGTCTGATTCCGCTATCGGGTTTGCCGGACGAAGCACCACTAAACTATCGATTCCACCATCAGTTAGAGATTAATTTGCTGACGAAATCGATTTGGTTTCAGGAAGCAGGAGAGGGCGATGAGTGGCATCCCCGCATCAGCCGGGCCCAAGTGGGATTGGATAAATGTTTGGAGGTAGCAATACCTTGGGGGGATTTGCAGATTATGCCCGACTGGTCGCTGCGACTGATTGCGGTTTTATCGGAAGGAGAGCGTTACTCTACCTGTATGCCGGAAGATACTCTGATTCCGATCGGAATGCCGTAAAAAGTCCTTAGTCCTTAGTCATTAGTCATTAGGCTGTAGGGGCGGGTTGCACCAGCTTTCAGAGAACTGAAAACCCACATAAATATAAACCCGCCCCCTGAATTAGTCATTAGTCATTTCTTTCACCAACAAACAATTAAATGATTATCAAATTATTATATTAAATAGGCGCTTTAACTCTGGCTACATAATGCCTTGATCATTTCGAGAACGTCCGGTCGATCAAGGGCTATAAAATTTGTTGGTAGTGAGGGTGCATCCCTCATAAAAAAGAGGACTTAAGCCCTCACTACAAAACATATAATGGTTAATTTACCGGACATCATATCATTAGTCATGGGGAAATAAACAAACTAATGAGCCGCATTTTACTCTTGGTCGATCGCCAACAACAACCTAATTTGCCGATCGCACACCTCAACACCGAGCATGAGGTGATCGTACTCGATCGCGCTTTAGATCCCAACTCGGAATTTCCCTTTCCCCAAATCCCTTTTGACTTGTGCATTCTCGACGAGGCCAATTTTGATCGCATCGGACCGCTGGTAGAATCATTAAAAGCTGCGGCCGAGCCGATATTTTTACCCTTCTTGCTTGTTAGTAAATCCCAAACGGCTGCTCAGACAGAGCAGCCCTTTTCGCAGCAGGCAAAACAACTCGAACGAAGAATAGACGATTTGATAGTAAGTCCCGCAGAACCCGCCCAACTGCACTTGCGGGTAGAGAATTTGTTGGCCCGCAGGCGGCAGTCGGTAGAACTCCACAGACTTCAGGAAGTAATTAAAGAACAGACTTTTACAGAAAGTTTGTTAATCAACTCGGTGCAAACGGCAAACGAAAACCTGCAACGGGAAATCGCCAAGCGGGCGGAGGTAGAAACTGCACTGCGAGAAAACTCCTATCTTGACTCGCTGATCAATGCCATGCCAGATATTGTCTGCTTCAAAGATGGCGAGGGCAGGTGGCAGGAGGCAAATCAAGCGATGTTGGAAATGTTTGAGCTAGAAAAGATAGACTACCGCGGCCTCAAAGATTCTCAGCTAGGAGAACTCAGCAGTTTTTACCGGGAGGCGCTACAGGCGTGCGAGGTGAGCGATCAAGAAGCGTGGCAAAAAGGTGAGCTTTCTAGGGGAGAAGAAGTGATTCCCCGCTCAAACGGTACTGTGAAAATCTACGATGTGATTAAAGTACCTGTATTTCACCCCGACGGCAGACGCAAAAGTATAGTGATTTTGGGTCGTGACATTACTCAACACAAGCAAACTAGAGACGAACTCGTGCGCTTGGCGTCGATTGTCGAGTCTTCCGACGACGGCATCGTGGGCAAAACCCTCGCCGGGACCATTCAGAGCTGGAATGCAGGAGCCGAGAAGATTTACGGCTACTGTGCGGCGGAAATCAAGGGGCAGTCGATCGAGATTTTAGCAATACCCGAACGCCCCAAGGAAATGCCCCAAATATTGGAAAATATTAGGGCTGGAGCCACCATCGACCATTACGAAACCGTGCACTTGCGGAAAGACGGCCAACACATAGATGTGTCCCTGACAATTTCTCCGATTAAAGACGCCACTGGAGCGGTAACGGGCGTTTCCACCATCTCTCGCGACATCAGCGACAGCAAGCGAGTCGAAAAAGCCTTTGAACAACTCCGCCACCAAACAGAAATGATTTTGTTCTCCGCAGGAGAAGGAATTTGCGGGTTGAACAAAGAGGGAAAAGTAACTTTTGTCAATCCTGCGGCGGTGAGAATGGCTGGGTGTGAATCAAAGCAATTGATCGATCGACCACTCTATGAAAGCTTACACCGTTCACAGGAAGAAGGCTCAAAGGGGATCAAGCAACTCTCACCTGCAACAGACATCAATTCAGGCTCTGAACGGGTTCCACACTGCGCCGCACCGCAGGCGGGCAAACTGCTGTCTCAGCGGGTAAGTTCTCAAATTTTAGCCACCTTGGAAGACGGAGAGGCCCGGCGCGTCACCGATGAGGTTTTTTGGCGGCGAGACGGCAGCAGTTTTCCGGTTGAGTACGTTGTTGCTCCGATGCGAGAAGAAGGCGAAATTATTGGAGCTGTGGTGACTTTTAAGGATATCACCGATCGGCTTGCCGTCGAGCGCATGAAAGATGAATTCATCTCTGTTGTCAGCCACGAACTGCGGACGCCCATGACCTCAATTCACGGCGCCCTCGGTCTCCTCAACAGCGGTCTGCTTGACGCTTACCCCCAGAAAGCTAAGCGGATGCTGGAGATTGCTGTCACTAACACTGACCGTTTGGTGCGCTTGGTCAATGACATCCTAGATTTAGAGCGGATGGAGTCGAGTTACAGCACTGCTATCAAACAAACTTGTAATATGGCTGAGCTGATGTTGCAGGCGGCTGACGAGATGCAGGGAATGGCTCAGCAGGCGGGAGTTACTCTGTCGGTGAAGCCTGTGGGGGCGCAATTGCAAGCTGTTCCCGATCGGCTAATTCAAGCCTTGACAAATTTGCTCAGTAATGCTATTAAGTTTTCTCCCTCCGGGGCTACGGTTTGGCTGAGCGGGGAGTTGACCCACAATCCGGATGTGCCAGAAAATGCAGGGTACAAGCCGGTGTCGTCCCCGTCTTTGTTGTCTCCTAAGCCTGCCGCCGCGCCTCCGCACTTGCCAGGGACGAGCTCGTGGTACATCGTGATTGCTGTGAAAGACCAAGGGCGGGGTATTCCGCCAGACAAACTGGAGATGGTCTTTGAACGCTTTCAACAGGTTGATGCTTCTGATTCTCGTCAGAAGGGAGGTACTGGTTTGGGGCTGGCTATTTGTCGCAGTATCGTGCAGCAGCACGGGGGCCGGATGTGGGTGGAAAGCGTTTTGGGGGAAGGCAGCACTTTTTTCTTAACTCTGCCAGTTTTAAGGGAGGGGCTTGCAACTGAAAGTTAATTTCTACTGATCAGGTGTACCCAAAGTTAGTGATTTTCTGTCGATTGTTCGTGAGAGTCATCGAGAAACAATCTCAGCCTTTTATGCCGTTCGGGGACTGCGGGCAAAAATCGCGATTTGAGGTAGAAAAGTGGCTTTTTTTGGGGGGGGGAAATTTTACAGCAACCGCGCCCGAGGGTTAGGATGTTCTTAATTGTTGAAACCCAGGCGGTCGATGGCAACGGAGGTGTTCTTTTTTCCTTCTTTTTACCCGCTCACGAAGCCTCCGGGAGGCGAAGGGCTTTCAACATCTGCTATACAGTTTTGAAAATTTACTGTAAAGTCCGATCGGGTAAGATAATTTGCTTTACAAAATATTCACATTTCGCCTCTAGTCTGTGATCAGTTCTCATTCCTAAAAAAATGTTAATTTTGACTGCCAAGCGCATCTTGGTTATTGACGATGCGGAAGATATTCGGGAAGTGGCTCAAGTCAGTCTTGAGGTGGTGGGGGGCTGGGAAGTCCTGACAGCGAGTTCGGGCCGCGAGGGTGTTGCTAAGGCTCTTGCCGAACAGCCTGATGCTATTCTGTTGGACGTGATGATGCCCGACCAAGACGGGCCTACTACTTTTCTACAGTTACAAGCTAATAATGCTACGCAGCACATTCCGGTAATTTTATTGACGGCTAAGGCTCTCGCTGGGGACAGGCGGATGTTCGCGGATTTAGGGGTTGTGAGCGTGATTGCTAAGCCTTTTGAACCGATGTTTTTGGCGGCTCAGGTCGCTGAAGCTTTGGGCTGGGAGCAAGAATAGATCGATCGCCCGCATTGAATTGTGCAGCTTTTCAAGCAGTAGTTTTGCAGGCAAAGAGAGCTAAAAAAACTTGGTTTCTTTTGTATTGTGCCTCAGCTAGAATCAGGTCGATCGCTGGGCATATCTGTAGGGACTTAGGGGCTGTGCCTTTTGTCCTGTCAGCTTAAGACTAAAAACCGCAGTCCGGCAGAGGCGTTTCAACCCTGCCGCTCTTTGAGGTGAAATTGACACAAATAGGTGATGCCTAAGTCCCTATTTCTAGAGCGTTCATTTAAGCGGATTCGGCCTCAGCCATGAGCTCAGTATTCCTACTGATTTATCGGGAAAATATAAGCTGGCAGGATTATTTTACTTTTTGTAACAACTCACTCGTCTTCATAAGTTCTTCAGGTTTTAGTTTTAAGTTTAAGCACATGGTCAGGGATCGCTCCTGACTGTTGGCAGATACATTGGGAGAAGACGACTATGCCCTCAGCTTACATTTTGCTACTAATAGTTTCTCTGGCAGCAGTCTGGATTTACTGGCAAACTTCTCAAGATATTTTTGTTCTTGTGGCTTGGGCTGGACTGGGTTGTTTTATTTGGGGTTTCTCTTGGGCTCCTTGGAGCGTTCAGCTTCTGATTGTGGTGTTGCTGTTGAGCCTCCAAAAGTGCTACTTGCGAGACGCTCAAAGTTGTGAGTGAAAGAGATTTTTTATTGTTGTGTCTGGAGTGGAGATGCACCGGCACTCGTCAATCTTTGTAATGATTCGGTTATCGCTGCATTATCTTAAAAAAGGTTTAAAATATCATGAATAGTTGCCCTTGTTGCTCCTCTAAATTGCTCCGCCACGCTCGCCACAATCGCGTTTATTGGTTCTGCTCGCACTGCTGGCAGGAAATGCCGGATCTGTCGGAGATGATTTTAGGTAACACTGCGGGAACTCACAAACGAGACGGTTTGGTAAAGCTTCCTGCTTTGACTCCTAAATTGAGAATGTTGGATGCGGTAGGAAGGGCTTAGTTTGCTGGAGTTAGTCTCGTTAGTCTCGCGATAAATATGGAGACAGAAAAGATTTTTGATTGTGCCATCTGTTGGATTTTTTGATAGAGAATGCAAAAGCCCCCTTCCGTGTGAAGTGAAGGGGACTTATTAGCGGGGGGGGCTTTTGCACTTGTGAAGGGGTCGATCGCCGGAATTTCAGCTATTGTATGCAGTTAAGCTGATTACATCAAACCGATTTGAGAGAGAATGCCTTGACCGGTGAGGAATTCGGTAGCTAGGCCGATAACGAAGCCCAACATTGCCAAGCGGCCGTTCCAGGTTTCAGCGAACTCAGTGAAGCCCAACTTTGCGTCTTTGTTTTCCATGACCAGAAACCTCGTTTAATTTCAACCTTATGTAACTAAACTTAACACAGCAGTACAAAGTTTGCAACATATTTTTACATTTACTGTTCAAATGCCGGAGATAAGCCACTAATCTAGCGTAAATTAGCAGAGAATAACCGACTATTTACGCTATATATAGCGTTTTTGTGTAATTCTTGTGCAAGTAGAGATTAGCAGGGGTATTTGTGTCAGATAAACTCAAAAAATTAAATTAGATTACCCCTTGACATCTAAGAGTTAAAGTGCAAGTATCAAAACAAGACAGCTCAGATAGAGACCCGCATTCAAAAGCAAAGAGTGTTGGTTAAGTCGTCTCAGCGGTAGGATGTGCAGATTTCGGGTAAGCGTCCTAAAGCCCCGTTGATATAGACATTCAAGTTAATGTCGTTTCAACTGGAATAAATAGGTCAGTTGGCACGACATTTGTTTGAATTTCTATATCAACGGGTTTTTAGGACGCCTGTCCGAAATCTGCATATCCTATCGCTGAGACGCTAACCAAGCAAGTACACACTAAATTAATAGTGTGTAAGTCAAGAGTTTTGTTAAATGGGAAATGTCCCTTTTGAGCAAACTCAAAAACAATACTTCTTTGGTTAGATGCTTAATTTATTGATGCTGTCCTGCAAACCTAGTTTTAGGACACAGAAAAATGAGGAACCATCATTCAATCATTGGCCAACAAAGAAAGCAGTCTCAGGCTTTAGTTTCTATTTACATCGATCTTCAGAACGCAAAGTCAATTAAACATCTAGGTAGTCTATTGCTAGAATTTGCCAAATTTCAGGGGATATTGATTGAGGCAAAAGTCTACTACAATTCACTCTGTCCCGATCAAGTCTCTGCAAAAGACAAGCTACAAAACTTTGGTTTTAAATGTATCGATGTTCCCTGTCCTCTAAAAAATAGTGCCGATAATCAATTGATGGTTGACTGCCTTGATGATATTTACAGCAATCGGCCTCCCGATACAGTTATCCTTGTATCAGGAGATGGGGACTTTGTAAACTTGGTTCGCAATTTAAAAGATCGGGGTAAAAAAGTTATAGGCTTTGCTGAGCCAGGTAGTCTCAAACAAAAGCTGAAAGAAATTGTGGGTAGTGACTTCCACTTTCTCGATGAATTGCCTAACTTGGTAGCGTCCAAGACTCAGCATCAGACAGAAAAAGTTCCGTGTCATCTCACTTACAACGAGGCTGTTGAGTATTTGATAGAAGCTATCAAAACAGCATTAAGCAAAGGGAAGGGTACAGGATTAGGTTTTATTAACAACCTAATGTTGCAGCTTTTTCCCAAGTACCAAGGAGTCACTTTTGTCTGCCAGCATCAGGGAAAAACCTTTTCACGCTTTAGCGAGTTGGTTAAGGCTGCCGTGAAAGATGGAAAAATCCGATTGCAGGATCAGCAATTGTTTGTAATAGAAGCAGACAGATTATCTGCCTAAAGTTCCACAGTCCGCCAGGGAATGAATTCCTTGGCTAATAGCTAAAGTCGGTTAAAACCGACTGACTGACAGTTGAAAAACATAATCTTCAGTCGTCTTAAGACGACTTTAGCTATGAGCCAGGGGTTAAAACCCCTGGCGGACTGACGGACTAACGGGCTAATAGTAGAACCGCCAAAAATGTGTTAAAATTTACCCTGCCGCCGATAGCAAAAATCCAGTTTATTTGATAAACTAGATTCTCCCCACCTACCGCTATCTGCGGCTCTTTCATGTCCACATAATAACACCAAACTCCAAAAACAATAACCATTACAAAACCCTTATGCAATTAACTAAGCCAACACAAGAACTCAAAATTACCCTTCCCGAATTCAAAAATGAAAAATTGCTGCGCCAAGCCCTCACCCACCGTTCCTACGTCAACGAAAACCCCACATTCCGCGAAGAAGACAACGAACGCTTAGAATTTCTCGGCGATGCTTTGCTGACATTTCTCAGCGGCGAATATCTCTATCAGCGTCACCCAGAAATGGGAGAAGACCAACTGACTCGCCGACGTTCTGCATTAGTAGATGAAAAACAATTAGCCAGATTTGCTACTGAAATCAATTTAGATTTAAAAATGCGACTCGGAAAGGGAGCGTATCGAGAAGGTGGGATTACCAATCCAAATTTGCTCAGCAGCACTTTTGAAGCATTTATTGGCGCTTACTATCTGGATACGCAAGATATGGACAAAGTTAGCCAGTTTGTGTGGCAAATGTTTGATTCTGTTCCCGAAAATGTTGTGGAAACTCGATCGACTGTAGACTCGAAAAATCGCTTTCAGGAATGGGTACAGGCCAACGGTGACACGACTCCGCCCAAATACGTGACCATTCAAGAAGGAGGCACACCCCACAAGCCGGAATTTCTCGCTAAAGTTTATGTCGCAGAGAAACTCTATGGAGAAGGTAAAGGCAAAAGCAAAAAAGATGCTGAGAAAAATGCGGCCGAAGATGCGCTAGCAAAGCTGAAAAAACGCGGATTGATCTAAAGTTGAAAACACGGGTAAAAACTACTAGCTTTTTTGTGCGATACGGGCGTTGGCGAAGCCCTCGAAGACGATCGCCCGAATTGATGGCCAGAGTCCACAATGGGCTATAATCAAGACTTGCGTAAGTGTTACCGCCGTCGATTGAGGGTTGCAATGACAGAAATTCGTTGACGGGTGCCCGATTGTCGATCGTAATTTTGGGAAATATCAGAGCAATTCATGTCTACTCAAAACCCGACTACCCTAACTGTTGAAGAAGCACAGCAAATCCTCAAAGATTTCACTTGTCTGGATATGCAATCTGTAGCATCGCCGCTGGAAAAACACGCCCTCCGTCAAGCGATTTTGCTGGTAGCAAGTTTGTCGGATTATCAAATGTTGGGAGTGTGCGCTTCTTCGACGGATGAGGGGTTTTTAGCTTTAGAAGCTTATTTGAAAGCTTTGGGATATCAAGCTGTTTTAGATCCCAATGCTGTCTCGACCTTTGCTGGTTCGGTTTATATTAAGTTCAATACTTTGAAGGGGTCGTATTATGTTGACGGTTATCCCGGAACTTACCGGGGCGTTTTGATTTCGTGTCAATCTTCCTCAGAAGGTGGAGTTACTGGCACTTACGGTCATTTACCTCTCGATTTATTTGTTGATTAATTTGTCAGTAGTCAGTAGTCAATCGATCGATTAAATTGAATCAAAAACCGACTGCGGACTAAGCTTTAGGGTGCGTCAGCCGATCGCCCTTCGATTCATTTGAATCAAACACCGACTGACACACCTTACTAAAATTAACCCTTGCCAACGCTCAATTCCGGCTCTTGTTGCGGTGCGGTTTCTTCGGGTGGCAGTCCCAAAATATCGCTGTACAAGTTGATGTATTTCCGGGCCGAAATATCCCAGCTAAAATCTTCTCTCATGCCGCGCTGTTGCAGTTCTCTCCACTTATCTTTGTAGCGGAAACCTTCCCAAGTTCTGATCATGCAGGTGAACAAGTCGAGGGGTTCGTAGCGATCAAAACAGTAACCTGTACCAGTATTGTCGATCGGGTTGTTGTGGGAAACGGTATCGACTAAACCGCCGGTGCGGCGAACCATTGGCACGCACCCGTAGCGGAGGGCGAGCATTTGGCTGATGCCGCAGGGCTCAAAACGGCTGGGCATCAGGAAGCTGTCGCAGCCTGCGTAAACGCGCCGGGAAAGGGCCTCGTTGTAGAGTAGTTGGGTGGACATCCGACCGGGATAGCGGGCTGTCATTTGCCAGAGTTGGGTTTCGTAGTAGCGATCGCCCGTTCCGAGTACAATAAATTGAGAGTCGGTATAGGCCATGAACAGATCGAGCATTTGAATTATCAAATCTAATCCCTTCTGTTCTACCAGCCGCGTCACCATGCCGATCAAAAAAGCATTTTTATTCACTTCCAAACCGACTTCTTCTTGCAGCGCAATTTTATTAGCGGGGCGCTTTTCAATAGTATCAACACTAAATTGTTGATGGAGGTACTTGTCAGTGGCGGGGTTGTAAGATTCTGTATCAATTCCGTTCAAAATGCCTGATACTTTGCCACCGATGTAAGACAGCAGGCCTTCCAAACTTTCCCCATAAGCTGGGGTTTTGATTTGCTCGGCGTAAGTCGGTGAAACTGTATTTACTCGATCGGCAAACTGTACTGCGGCAGCCATTGTATTGTGACCTTGCATATACCAAGGACACCAAGTCATCTGCTCCAAACGCCAGCGCCACGGCCCTTGATATGCTAAATTGTGAATAGTAAAAACTGTGCTGATATCAGGATCTTGGCTCATCCAAACAGGTATCATCCCCGTATGCCAGTCGTGACAGTGGATAATTTGGGGCTTCCAGTGATTCCAGGCAAATTCAGCCGCAGCATTGGCAAAGAAAGTGAACCTCCAATCTTCATCTAAACCGCCGTAAACGCGGCGCGGCAAGAAAGATGGATGTTGCATTAAGTATAAAGGTACATCGGTTCCCGGCAAAACAGTTTCAAACACCGAGAAGCTTTGAAACATGGCAGCCCCATCCCAAACAGGTTTTTTGGGAACGTCCATTTTGTCGGAGATGAAACCGTAGTAGGGCATGAAGATGCGGACATCGTGTCCCATGCGCCGCAGAAATTTAGGCAAAGCGCCGACGACATCGCCCATACCGCCCACTTTTGCCAGCGGTGCTGCTTCGGCGGATACAAATAAAATACGCATTATTTTTTTGTGTTCCTTGAGATTGTTAGTCTAAATTAAGTTTAAATGGGGAGCGTCACAATATTAACGTGATCGTGCCAAATAAATAATTTTCGATCCCTATTCTCAGATCTGCGTCGGTTCATCTTCAATAAAAAAGATAGCGATCGCTTTTTGAGGTAACAGTGGCGGGGGATGAAAGTGCGATCGCTCGTACTCCCCTCCCGCGATAATTTTCACGCTCTAATCAAACTTATCTGTCACTTTCTGAGGGACGGTAAACATCAAAAAATGTATGAACTTTGCTCATCTTTACGCATTAGTAAAACTGCCCGCAAAGCCATCAGTATGTAATTAAGGAAATAGCGATCGCCTTTTTCATCCCCTCTGAGAAAAAGAGCGATCCTCTTCGAGGGCTTCGCCAACGCCCGAATCCCATATTACGAACAACGGGAGCATCTTAATGAAAGTATCCCAGCTAGAAATTGGAGTTTTGAGGCAGGAAGCAGGAGGAAAGAAGAAGAAGGAAGGAGCCAGAGGAAGTGTGTTTACAAATATGAGATGCTCCCGGATAACTCCCGACTAATTCTGAGAATTGTCCTCAAAAGTCTCCTCAAATCCCGCTAGAAAATCATCCAAAGCTTCAGAGGCGATCGCCAAATTAATATTATCAGCATCTTCCCATCCCCACGTATTCACCCCAACCACTTGACCTGCCATATTAATCAGTGGCCCGCCGGAATTTCCAGGATTAATCGCCGCATCAGTTTGCAACACCTTCACCTCACCCACCTCATCTTCGTCGTCACCGCCTTCTTCATATTCCTCGGGTTCGCGAATTGCACTCACAATACCTTGAGTTACAGTTGAAGCAAACTGCCCTAAAGGATTGCCCACAGCAATTACTCTATCTCCCACTTTCACATCAAAAGACAACTCTAGAGGAGGATATTCTTGGGGAGAGTCCACTTGTTCCCCTGTGTTCGGGTCGAAGGTAAAATCGCTAATTAAGAGTAATGCTAAATCTTCTTCAGTGTTACCAGTAAACACCACCTCTGCCAATCTCAATTTTCCGTCGTGAGTTTCGACTAAAACCTGTTCGATTTCATCTTCTTCATAGAAGTAATCTTGATCGGCAATATCTTCTACAACGTGATAGTTCGTGACAATTATGTCCGGCGATACAAAGAACCCGCTCCCAGAAGAAATCTCTTCTTCTGTATCCCAATCCATGACGTAAATTGACACTACGGACGGCAAGACTTGCTCGACTACATCCGAAAAATTTCCTGCTTGAGTTTTGAACTCTTTCAATTGCTTCTGCAAAGCTTGTTGGTCTGCCTGCATTTTGCTATAGAGTTGCTGAACCTTTTTCAATTCCAGCTTTAATTGAATTTCTCTAGCGCTCATATTGGGCCTTTACCTGAAATAAATTGCTGATTAATTTTGGATGTTTGATTATAGATTGGGGATGGGGATGTTAAGAATTATAGGACTTACGAAAAAAACCGGTTTTTACCATAAATCTTGGGCTATACAGCGAGACTTACATCAGAAACCGGGTTGGTTAACACCCCTGCGGAGCGTCCTAAGTTAGTCAGATATTTTTGAAATCCATCACGCAAGTCCTACCTAAAATCCCCTCAAAAATCTACAATCAGACTGCTACTCTACCCGTGAAAGCCAAAGCAAACCGCCTGTTACTTTTATTTTACAAAAGGCGATATATCGCGTCTAAAAGCATTGACAAAGAGATGCGGATCGGTTTTAGGAACCACGTTGAACTTGGACAAATATTTCCTCCAAAATTTCACTAGCACCCTGTTGGCGCAGGCGGTGAGCGAGGTCAATTCCGATCATTTCAGCAGTCTCGGCGGCGCCGGAAACACTATCTTTGACGAATCGCTTGCCGTCGAGACTCGATACCATTCCGGTTAAGGTTAATTGACCGTTTTCTATTTTGGTATTGACGCCGATTGGCACTTGACAGCCGCCTTCTAATTCTCGCAGAAATGCGCGTTCGGCATAACATCTTTGGGCGGTTTCCAAGTGTTCGAGAGCTTTAATCACTGCCATGATTTCTGTGTCTCCGGCGCGGCATTCGATGCCCAAAGCACCTTGTCCGACGGCGTGAAGGGAGATTTCAGCAGGGATAATTTGGTGGATGCGATCGCCCATTCCCAATCTTTCGAGGCCGGCAACTGCTAAAACAATCGCGTCGTAACCGCCCTCATCTAATTTAGCGAGTCGAGTATTGAGATTGCCACGAATATCTTTAAATTCAAAATGAGGGAAATGATGCCGAAGTTGAGCTAGCCGCCGCAGGGAAGAAGTGCCGATTACTGAACCTTCTGGGAGGGTGTCGAGTTGCTTGTCTTTGTGCTTGGAGTGAACTACCAAGGCGTCAGCGGGATTTTCTCGTTCGGTGACGCATCCTAAAATTAAACCTTCGGGCAAATTGGTAGGCAAATCTTTGAGGGAATGAACGGCAAAGTCCGTTTCATTGTTAATCATCCCCGTTTCTAATTCTTTGGTGAAAAGTCCTTTATCGCCAATTTTAGCGAGGGCGACATCAAGAATTATGTCCCCTTGGGTTGACATGGTGTGGACTTCAAAAGTGTGTTCCGGGAAGTGTTTCTGTAGCTGTTCTTGCACCCAGTGGGTTTGCACGAGGGCGAGTTGGCTTTTGCGGGAACCGATGCGAACGGTTCGGGAAGGGGCAGATGTGGTTGGGGACATAAGATCGATCGGAGGATAGCTTGAAATCAGCCAATATATTCACCTGATCTAGCGTACCGCAGGTGGGGACTTTAATTGCTGGTTGGGATAATTCGGGCAATAAAATAGAAATACCAGGTTTTGAGCGCCAGTAGCACTGAGTCTTGATGATGTTTCCCATCCAGCGTTGGGCGTCGCTTGCAGTCCCGGCGATCGACATTCCGAAGCAAAGGCTACGGGCGATGTACGATTTACCTAGGGTCAAGCCGGATGAACCTGGTTGGGATGAGGAGTTAGCTCAGCAGCAGCGAGAAAGAATTAGCTCAAAGGTTGCGGGATTTGGGTAGAGAAATGTAGTTGCGAGGGGAAAATGGCGATCGTAATTGCGATCGTACTTCTAAAGCCACCAAATAGCTTAGCATCAAAAGTGAATTTGTCAAATTACTAACATCCTAAAACTATGAAAAGTGCTCTTGACGTAGCTCGTTACTTTTTATGTCGTGTGGATCGAGAAGCAGGCGATACCATTTCTGGGCTGAAACTGCAAAAGCTCGTGTATTATGCACAAGCTTGGAGTTTAGTTTTTAGAAGCCAGCCGCTATTTGATCAAGATATTGAAGCTTGGGTTTCTGGCCCCATTGCCCGCGATGTTTGGAATGAGTACAAAGCTTACAAATATAGCCATATTCCAGATCCCAATTATTTTGAAGAAGAATTTGATGAAGATGAAATCGAGGTACTCGAAGAAGTTTGGAATGCTTATGGAGAATTAAGTGCTAAACATCTTGCAGAATTGACGCAATCAGAGACACCTTGGCTCAACGCCCGCAAGGGATTAGAACCTGCAGAAACATCAACTAAAATCATCTCCCACGAGGATATAAAATCCTGCTATTCACCTTTGGTGGAGGCGTAAGTGCAGCTTCCTTGCCAAAAAGTCGATTCCCTCCGGGATAGCTTCGCTTCACGACCTTTTAGTTCTCAGCTACGGCAATCAATAACTGAACTTCAATTCCTAAAGTCCGAGCACTGCGAGCCAAAGCCTCATCGCCAGTCACCAAAAGCAACTGATTAGAACTTGCTACTGCTAAATGCAGTGCATCTAAGGTACGCAACGGTACTTCAAAGCGGCTAATCCAATCGCGAGCTAAATTGTAATGAATTGGCTCTAAGGGGATGCGAGTATAAAAATTTTCATCCAAGTCAGTTTGAAAATCGAGTCCTATTTGTCTTGCCTCTTCTGGAGAAATTTCCCTCATTCGCAATTTGCGGGCAACTGCTGAAAACAGTTCCACCTCAACTAATTGACTTAGTGCGGGCGTGTCTTCAATCCTCAGCAATTCAGCAACAGCATCGCTGAGAGCTTCTGGTAAATAGAAGGGGACAAGAGCGCTGGTATCTATATAAATCAATACCGTGCTTCCTCCCTTAGCCTAACGACTGTTGCACTCATGGGCTCGCCCTTGACATTAATGGAGTTTCGGAATGCTTTACGCCTAGCTAACCGCTGCTCCTTGGATAGTGGCGGAACTATGCGAGCTACTACTTGGCCGGACTGTAGGATTGTCACTTCTTCTCCTTTGGCTACCTTTTCCAAGATAGCTTGCAGACTCTGCTGGGCTTCTTCAACGCTAATCGCAGGCATCTCATTAGTTTTTTAGGTACTTTTTAAGTGTACAGCAACGGGATATTTAATGCGAAAAAAATCGATTCTCTACCCTGCCCGAAGGCAAGCGCCTTCTGGATAGCTTGGCTCGCGCGTACCTTTTCCATTTCTCACCCAAATTTAACGTTGCCCTGCTTGAAGTGCAGAATTTGCTATCTGGATAACTTCTTGCTGCCGTGCGTTTTTCCTTGTGACTCGGTACAGCACCCCCAGCCTTTGCCACTCAACAAAAGCAGTGCAGTAAGCACCGCAATTATTGAAATAAATCCCCCTGATTCCGCCCGCCAATTCCACGCTTCTGTAAGTATCCTGTGGCAATCGCGAAGGAGGCGAAAACGGTTCATTTCTTTTAGCTTCGATGGTGCCGAAATAACAGGCCCCGGCACGGCATCCTTTGCCTAAATACATTGCCACAATGTAACCGTGAGCACCCGCTTGCACATCAAAATCAAGTTGCTGAATTTCAGATAAAGGCAGTCTACTCGGAAGAAAAACAGGCACTCGCGTTTTGCCTTTGATTTGCCGAAAGATGTTACTGGCAGGAAAACTACTGTTAGCTTGGTTTGTACCTGAGTTATCGGGGATTGGGGGAAACTTTTGCACAAAATTCCTCCACTGCATAACTCTATTTTTAGCAATGTTAAAAGTGGGAATTGAGTATTTTTCTAGCGCAAAATAAGGGCTACCGTTTTTCAGGTTGAAGTTGCGGCGAATCACTGTAATTTCGGGTTTGCCTAAGCCGTAAGCTGTGGCTATGGAACGGGCGAGATTGCAGCTAATTTTGAAGCGTCCCATTTCAATATTGCCATTTTCCGCTTGATAAGACCAATTGTAACCTTCAGAAGGGCGATCGCGCTCGCACAGAAAATGAGAAATCTCAAACATTTTGGCAATATGAACATCGTACAACCGCAACTTGCGGCTGCCGGCAGATTTTGCAGTGTTGCGATCGGGTACAATAAATTGTATCGGTTGCCAGCTATCTTCAGGGGAATAATTAAACCAGCGGATTTCTGTAATCGGGAGTTCAGTCCTTGCTAACGCTGAGTTTGGTGTCAAAGGTGCGTGAAGGGAAGCTATCCCGAAGGGAATCGTAAAATCAGTCACAATACAAGCAAAAATCGCCGCAAATAGCCATCTTCCCCTCATCCTCATTTCTCCCTAAGTAGGTAAGCGCAAAAAAATATAGCATCTTGTAAGGGGCGAGTGCGAGTTAAGATATATCATACAATAACGGTAAGGTGCGTCCTTACGCACCTTACATATAGAAGTTGTGCCTCCCCGACTGCTAAACTTAACGCTTCCCAGCTTGAATAGCAGAATTTCCTATTAAAATTAAATCAGATTCTCGTCCGTTCTTAATGGCGACGGTATACATAAAGCCCTGAGTTTTCCACTGAAGAGTTGCTGTGCAGTAAGCCCCGCAACCGTTATGATAAACTCCTTTCACTCCGCCCGCAAGTTTGACATTTTTTAACGTCTTAGTTACCCCTTCTAGTTTTGTAGTAAACTCCCCGCCTTTTTGACCTAGAATTGACCCAAAAGAGCAAACTGTCGTACCGCCGCAATCGGGTTTAAACTCGATTGAAATACTATAGCTGTTTGCTTGTGCTGTAGTTGGATAGTACATTTTTCCCGAAAGCGGAATCCTGCTGGGAATAAAAATAGGCACTTGCGTTTTGCCTTTTAACTTTTGCAAAATTTGATTTACCGAAACCGCAGTGCCTCCTTGAGCAATTTGTGTTGTTCCCGATTGTCGCTGCGACAATTGCGAAGAGCCAAAAACAACCGAGGGAGGTACTAAAGCAGTCAATACACAAGCAGAAGTAGCCAAAAGTAATAATTTCTTCTTCACGGTCTTTTCCCTTAATATTCCAATAGTTTAGTTGGGCGGCGAACCGCATTCACGTATGTACAACCATAATTCAAAATACCAAATTAACACTCGCTTTTCCGGGAAAAATGTTTTTTGACTATCTTGACAAGGTTGCCAGAATATGAATTCATCTATAATATAGAGAAGGCGAGCAATTTAGGAGTCGATCGTGGAACTGCAAGAGTATTTGCGCGAGCACGGATTGGAAACTTTGTCCGAAACTTATCATATCAAAGTTACCCGCCACCGCCAATATCCCGATTTAGTCTGTCTGAAATACTCGCAGATAGAATCTCCCCTGGGCGAAAAAATAGTCCAGCAGTGCCGAGGCATTATTTTAGATTCATCTCAAAATTGGCAGATAGTTTCTTATCCCTACGACAAATTTTTTAATTACGGAGAAATTCACGCCGCTGCAATTGATTGGAGTCATGCCAAAGTTTATGAAAAACTCGACGGTTCTCTGACTGTACTGTATTTTTACAAGGGAGAATGGAGAGTGCAATCTAGCGGCACTCCCGACGCCGCCGGCGAAGTTAATGGTTTTGGGTTCAGCTTTGCCGAACTTTTTTGGAAAGTTTGGCAAGAATTGGGATATCAATTGCCGGAAGAAACCGACCAATGTTTTATCTTTGAATTGATGACGCCTTACAATAGAATAGTTGTCCAGCCAAAAAACAATCAAATTGTGCTGCACGGGGTTCGCAACACTCAAACGCTGCTAGAAACCGATCCGAGTATTTGGGCAAATAAATACGGCTGGGAATTGGTAGCATCCTATCCTTTAACTAGCTGGAAAGAAGTTATCGAAGCGGCTCAACATTTAGATCCGATGAATTCGGAAGGGTATATTATCTGCGACGCTAACTTCAACCGAGTTAAAGTTAAGTCTCCGCAATATGTCGCGATTTCCCATCTGCGCGAAGGGTTTTCGACCCGCCGCCTGATAGAAATTGTTTTAACTAATGAAGGAGAAGAGTTTTTAGCTTATTTTCCTGAGTGGAGTGAGTTGTATCAACAAGTTAAGGACAAATATCAATCTTTGGTTGAAGAAATCGAGGAAGCTTACCGACAGCATGAACATATCGAAGTTCAGAAAGATTTTGCATTAGCTGTGAAGCATTTGCCGTATTCCGGGATTTTGTTTTCTTTGCGTGCCCGAAGAGTTGCGGGAGTGAAAGAAGCTCTCCGTGATGTTACGATCCATAAAATAGAGGAGCTCTTGGGTTTAGATTACCTCCATCTAGGTTTGTAGTAACGACTAAAGTCGTTCTTGAATGAGGACTTTAGTCCTCACTACGAACGAAAATTAACATTCTATTTTAGCTGATCGAAGAAAGGAATGCACCTAATTAAACCTAAGATACAGCTAAAAAGTTTGCTGTATGATTCTTCTTCCTTCTTCCTTCTTCCTTCTTCCTTCTACTTACCATGAAAAGAGTTATTGTACTTGTCGGTTTACCTGCTTCGGGAAAATCTCAATTTGCTAGGGAGTTGCTGCTGTCTGAACCTGCAAAGTGGGTGCGTAGCAATAAAGATTTGCTCAGAGAAATGGCTCACGCTTCTCATTGGTCGCCGGCGAATGAAAAGTTTATTTTGCTGTTAAGAGATACGATTATTTTGATGGCTTTGGAAAGCGGCAAGCACGTCATTGTTGATGATACTAATTTCGGGCATCACATCGAGCATATCAAACAGTTGGTAAAAGGTAAAGCCATCGTCGAAGTTAATGATTCTTTCTTGCAAGTTCCGGTTGAGGAATGTATTAAACGGGATTTGAAAAGGCTTAATTCGGTGGGCAAAGATGTGATTATGAAGATGTACAATAAGTACGTGCGTGTTCCCGTTGCGCCGCCGGAATATAACCCGGATTTGCCGGATGCAATTATTGTCGATATGGACGGTACCCTGGCACTTCTCAATGGCAGAAATCCTTTTGATGCTTCGACGTGCGATCGCGATTTGCCAAATCAGCCAGTTTTAGATACCGTTCGCAAGTGGCAGTCCAGCGCCCATATTATTGTAGTGTCGGGCCGCACAGATGACTGTCAGCCTCAAACTGAAAAATGGTTGCAGCAGTACGAGGTTAATTATGCCAGTCTTTATATGCGAAAAACCGGAGATATGAGGAAGGATTCGATTATTAAAGAGGAGTTCTATCGACGGCATATTGCAGGAAAATATAACATTAAGTTTGTTTTGGACGATCGCCAGCAAGTAGTTGATATGTGGCGGTCGTTAGGATTGACGGTATTTCAAGTAGATGAAGGGGATTTTTAAGACAGGGTTTGTTTGCGCGGGCGATCGCAAATTCCAACCATTGGCCCACCCCTAATGCTACAATCAAAGTAACATTGCAAAAAATTTTGTTATGATATCCATTCCCCAAGCACCCCAAAAAATGACCGTTGAGGAATATCTCGAATGGGAAGCTCAACAAGAGATTCGCCACGAATATGTCAACGGCGAAGTTTTTGCCATGACGGGTAGTACAATTCCCCATAACGATCTGGCACTCAACTTTTACAGGAACTTGTACCCGCATCTGCGTTCCATAGGCTGTCGGATGAACGTGTCAGATGTGAAATTGCAAGTTAACTTTCAAAGCCGTTACTACTACCCTGATGTGATAGTCAGTTGCGATCCAGAAGACATTAATTCGCGCAATTTCATTCAGAATCCTAAAATCATTGTGGAAGTTCTTTCCCCCAGTACAAGTGCTAAAGATCGGGATGAAAAATTTACTTGTTACCTAAAAATTCCGACTTTGCAAGAATATATCTTGATTGACGCCGAAAAGATTTTCGTTGAGCGTTACTGTCGCGGAGAGGGTAGAATGTGGCTTTACTATTCTTACAGTGCTGGGGAGATTATCACTTTATCAAGCATTGAGTTTGATTTGCCGATCGAACTTTTGTATGAAGGTGTTGGATTTGAAACAGAAATAGAAGCATAAAAATACATTTTTTGTTGCACTTCTATCAGGAACAGGCAGTCAATTTGTTTGTGGGGTAATATTATCCCTCTACCGCGTCCAAGCCAGCCAGCGATTAAACAAATTTTTCACAAACGGAGTCAAACGAGTGCGATTGTAAGCATCTCCGGCTTTCCGAATTGCCTCAGCTTGTGTCGGATACGGGTGAATTGTGCTAGCAATCTTTCCCAAACCAATATTGTTAACCATTGCCAAAGTAATCTCGCTGATCATATCCCCAGCGTGTCGCGCAACAATAGTTGCACCTAATATTTTATCGCTGCCTTTTTTGACGTGAATTTTCACAAATCCTTCCTCTTCGCCGTCAATAATTGCCCGATCGACTTGACTGAAAAAAATTAAAAATGTATCGATATCAAGGCCTTTTTCCTTAGCCTCGTGTTCCCCAATTCCGACGCGGGCAATTTCCGGGTTTGTGTAAGTACACCAAGGTATCGTCAAAGCGCTGAGCTTTTTGCGCCCGAAAAATAGAGTGTTTTGAATCACCATCCTTGCGGCAAAATCAGCAGCGTGAGTAAATTTATGTTTCATGCAAATATCCCCAGCGGCATAAATGCGGGGATTAGTAGTTTGCAAATTGTCGTTGACAAATACGCCCGTGTGTGTATCGTATTCGACACCGATCGCCTCCAGATTCAATCCTTCCACGTTGGGCGATCGCCCTGTACTCACAATAATTTCATCTACTGTTACCGATGCTTCCTTACCTGAAGATTTATAATAAATTACTTTGCCTGCATTTGTTTTCTCAACGCGCTCTATTTTTGATTCTAGTATTAGTTGAATTCCTTCGCTTACAAAAGCCTGCTGCACGATTTTAGCACCATCCGCATCTTCCTTATCTAAAATCTGAGCATTTTTGTGCAGCAATACGACTTCCGAACCCAGCCTGCGAAAGGCTTGAGCCAATTCGCAGCCGATCGGCCCTGCGCCAATTACTGCCAAACGTTGAGGTCTTTCTGTGAGGTTAAATACAGTTTCATTTGTCAGATATCCAGCTTCTTGCAAGCCGGGAATTTGTGGTTGTAGCGCCCTTGCGCCTGTGGCAATTACTGCTTTTTTAAAGCGTAGAGTTTGACCTGCAACTTCTACTGTATTATTGCTAGTAAAACAACCTGAACCCAGAAAAACATCGACTCCTAATTTCTCTTGATATCGTTGAACAGAATCAACATCGCTGATTCCCGCCCTGATGCGGCGCAGCCGTTCCATCACAGCGGCAAAATCCACTTCTACATTGTCAGAAACCTTAACACCAAATTTACTTGCTTCCCAAATATCGCCGACAGTGCGGGACGAGCGAATTAAAGCTTTTGACGGCACACAACCGACATTCAAACAGTCGCCGCCCATCAAATGTTTTTCAATCAAAGCAACTTTCGCGCCCAAACCTGCGGCACCTGCAGCAACAATTAATCCAGCGGGTCCCGCGCCAATTACTACTAAATTATAAGAACTAGCCGGCTGCGGATTTACCCAATCTGGCGGATGCAAATAGGAGACTAATTTCTGGTTGTGTTCGTCCATCGGGGGGACAGTTACGCGATCGACTTTTGACTGCGGCATTCGCAAATCCTCCTAATTAAATACTTTCTTCCAAAGCTTTGCTGGCTATCCTAGTGAGAAAAACAGTTACAGCAACAGTAGCTATAAAACCGAGGATATTGAGCGACCATTTGGCTGCTTCTGTTTGAGGATTTGTTGACTGACATATCGCGCCAAGCGCCGCAATATTTCCCACCAAAGAACCCGAGTAAACGTACATAATTGTACCCGGTATCATGCCAAAGGAACCCAGCACGTAATCTTTCAAAGAAACCTGAGTAATTCCCAGAGCGTAATTCAATAAATTGAAAGGAAATAAAGGACAAAGACGAGTCAAAAAAACTATTTTTAATCCTTGTTGGGAAACTGCGCGATCGAGAGCTTTAAACTTGGGGTGAGATTCCATATATTTTACCACGCGATCGCGGCAGAAATAGCGCCCGATCGCAAAAGCAAATACAGCACCTAAAATCGACGCCACAAAGACGTAAACAGAACCCCACCACAAACCAAAAATCGCCCCCCCTCCCAGCGTCAGTACCGAACCCGGTACAAACAGCACAGTAGCCAAGTTGTAAGTAGCTACAAAAGCCACCGGCCCCCACCACCCTAAATCCTCGATCCGCATTAACAGAGTTCTCACAACATCTTGAACGTAGGCAGATCTAGTTGCTACAATTAAGAGAGCGAGCAAAAGGGCGATCAAAAAAAACAACACTATGCGTTTAAATTTTACCCTAGCATAATCTTGGATTTGTTCTTTGGCCATGATTCACCCGCAAATATTTATCAGCATTATACTCCAAACTTAAATTATTACTGTAAACTCCCCTAAAAGCGATTGTCATGACACCAAAAGCCCAACTTCCAATCCCCCAACATTTCGACACTAAAAAATTAGGCGAAGTCTGGCGAGTCCCCTACCAAAAACGTGCCACCCAAGCGAAAGAGTGGGCAAAACAGCACAACATCCAGCCAGCCGCCAGCGACACAAACCGCATTTGTTTGCTGATAGTCGATGCCCAAAATACCTTTTGTTTGCCCGAGTTTGAATTATTTGTGGGCGGGCGTTCCGGTAGCGGTGCTGTCGAGGATAACCTGCGGCTGTGCGAATTTATCTACCGTAATTTAAATGCAATTACAACCATTGCGCCGACAATGGACACCCACACCGCCATGCAAATTTTTCATCCAATCTTTTGGATAAATGAAGCAGGCGAACACCCCCTACCAGCCGCCACGTCAATTACTTTAGAAGACGTGCAGCAAGGTATTTGGAAAGTCAATCCAGCCGTCGCCGATAGCATTAGCGGGGGCAATTTTTCAGCACTGGAAAGACAGGCTTGCCACTACGTCAAAAAACTCAGCGACGATGGGAAATATCCGCTGACAATTTGGCCTTATCACTCCATGGTGGGTGGCATTGGACACGCACTGGTTTCTGCGGTGGAAGAAGCAGTATTTTTTCATACTATAGCCCGCAACAGCCAAGCACTTTTTGAAATCAAAGGCGGGAATCCGCTAACAGAAAACTATTCGGTTTTGCGGCCGGAAGTTTTAGATGGATTCGACGGCAATCCGATTGCGGAAAAAAATGCTAACTTTATTGATAAATTGCTCGATTTTGATGCAGTAATTATTGCCGGACAAGCTAAAAGTCACTGCGTTGCTTGGACAATTGATGATTTGTTAACGGAAATTTTGACGCGAGATCCGAATTTGGCAAAGAAGATTTATTTGCTGGAAGATTGCACTTCGCCTGTGGTTGTTCCGGGTGTTGTTGATTTTACGGAACAAGCAGATGCAGCTTATCAAAAATTTGCGGCGGCGGGAATGAATATTGTTCAATCTACTGAGTTAATTCTGGGCGCTTAAAGACGAGTGTTTTTTCTTGGGGTTGTCTCTGCAAAAAAAAGTATACATGATTAACCAGAGGCGGTAATTTTTGTTCGCTTTGCACTCTGCTGCGATCGCATTTAACTGATTACTTATGATATCATATCCGGTAAATCATTTCCTAGAGAAGCGTAGTTAAGGAGTTTCCCGATGGCTGAAAGCGAAATTTATAGTGTTGTTCTTTTTCGGGAGCTGAGTGTGCAAGCAATTTCAAAACTCTCGGTAGCGATCGCCACGACTCTTCTGAACACAGTTGTAACTGCAACCCAAGCCTACGCAGTTCCCGTAACCTACGATTTCACCATCACTGTTACTAAAGGCGGGTTAGCGGGCAATTCATTCAACGGTTCTTTCAGCTACGATGATGCCAAATTGAAGGGAACGGGAGTGGAAGAATTGGGAATTAATGAGGGATTAACGACTTGCCTAAATTACCTGGAACGCACTTATCGCGAAACCGATGATACCAGTTATCCTACCTTTCCCACACTCAGATTTGAGGATGGCAAGATCGTGCAACTAAACTTCTGGATTCAGCCGAATAAGCGAGTTAATTGGTGGAATTTGCCTGGATGGGAAGTCAAGCTGTCTGAGCCTAAAAGGAGCGGTTCAACTGTTCCCAATTGTCAAAAACGGTGAGAGGTGGCCAAGCTGCGCTCGACCGTAAAAATATAGAAGGAAAATGTAAGCCATCGGTCGTCATAATCATGAAGAAATCACTCAGGTAATCTGCGCTGATTTTCCAGCCCTCTCCGACTTTCTGGCAGAGAAACCGTTGGTTATGGGAAAGGAACGCATCACATTAGATGCAACTGCCTACGGTTACATTGGTAATTTCCTGCAGCCATGCTAGGAAGGTGCACTCGTCACTTATCTGCTGGGGGGATCAACTTTTTGCGATCGCTAAGAACGGATGGCTCAACTATTGTTTAAAAAAACTGCCCAGGCACTCTTCCCTCTGCGTCACGAGTGCCTCTGCGGTTGACGATTTTTAATAACTATTTCCCATCCAACCTGGGGACTTCTTGCAAAAAACTGCCGCTCAACATTAATTCAGTCATCCGGTCTAACTTGCCGCTGACTTTTAATTTTTTATCTGTTTGAAAGCGCTCGATATCTGCTTTTAAATCGCCCCTATTATATCCTAATTTACTCAAATAGTCCCTAGCTTTTTTGTCACTTAACCAGATATCCGCAGAACGAAAAATCGGCACGTATTCCTCGCGCCAAATCTGGGCAAAAGTTGCCCTATCTAAATAGAAAATCCTGCCCCGCGCCGGGTCTCCAATTGCAGCAATACTGTCATTCATTCCCAGCAAAGCCACAGCGTGCGGTAGCTTCCGAGGGCCGTCAAACAGCCAAACTGCTAGCACTCCGGGGCGATTAATTTGCTGAATTTGCTCCCAAGTCGGCGCCAGTTCGATCGCATTTACGCCCAAAGCTCTGGCTGCTACAATTATTTGTGGCATAGAAGTTCCCAAGCGACTCGTCCCCGCAAAACGCGCTACACTCGATTCCGTCGCATCGATTCCCCAACGCCTTAACACTGTTGCCAAAGCCGCCGGCGCGCAACTGCTGTTAGATGTTTGTCGAAATACACCGTTTGGCTGCAAATTATCTATTAAATCAGCATAAATTGGCGCCATAAAATAGTTTTCAGCGCTGGTAAATCCTGCCAATCCCAAGCAACCAATTAAGATTACCGCGATTACTTGCGATCGCGCTGTCAACCAACTTATACTAAACCCAATACCGCCGACTCCCATCAACATCACTCGTAGCAAAGTCCAAGTAACTTGCATCCCGTGAAAGCGCCACTCGATCGGCAAAGCGGGCATTTGAGGCAGATTTAGAGCCAGTAGCAGCAAAGCAATATAAAAACCCAAAAACAGCAGGGCGATCGAATTTCTGCCCTTAAACAAATCATTAGCCGTCACTCCAGATCGAACTAACACCCGCCCGAACCGCATTCCCCAGACAAACAGCACCGAACCCAGCACCAACGTCACTACTATTTCCATGAACTCAAAATTTTGTTGCTTAACTAGGTTGTAACATTTATGTGATCGACTTGAAGCCCAATCAATAGTGGGAGAGAAGAAGAGTGGGGGAGAGAATTTGACGATGTTTGGGTTTCGTTCTTCCATTTCCCGCTACAATCGAATAAACACGATTTATCCAAAATCGAAGCAGGCAAAACAACCCTTAATCCTCAAGGCTTGACCTGCATAGCTTGCTCCCTATTAAGTTTTTTCAGGTTTTTCTTAATGAGTCTGAGTCAATGGTTGAGAATCGGATAATTCAGCTACCTAACCCAACAGGAGATCTTGCCAGGTGGGCCAACTTAAGGCTGAGAAACCGGAGGCTAATCGGATATGCCGTTCCCCTTGCTTTGAAGGCGATTAATTTGTTTGTTTTTTAAATATAGGAAAAATTTAAGATGATTAACTTCAAAGCCCCAAAATTAAGAGAGCGTATCCTGTGGGGATATTCCATACCGATTTTGCTTTCAGTTGGAGCAGCTACTTTAGTTTTTTTTAATGCTAAAGAAGTAGAAGGAAAAGGAAAACTGCTAAATAATTCTCATGCTGTTGTTATAGATTTGAAAGAGCAACAGCTAGGATTTGCAGGTATGCAAAAAGCTGCTCGTGGGTATTTTTTGGCAAAAGATAGTACTTTCTTAACTGAATACAATCAAGCGGTAAACAGCTTTGACCACTTCTATCAGGATTTACTCAAGCGGGTTCAAAACCCACAGCAGCGCCAGCGGCTGGATAAAATGAATGTCTTACAAAATCAGATAGACAAAGGCTATAAACAAGCCTTTTCTTTGGTTGACCAAGGTAAGAAAGACGAGGGAATTAACTTATGGAAGAGCCAAATTGTACCAAAGCTTCGTCAGGTTGATGCTATAGCTAAGGAGTTTCAAAGCACCGAGGAAAGTGTTTTAGTCGATCAAGAAAAAAAACAGATTCAAGCTTTGCAGTTCCTGAGTACAGTGGTGATTTTAAGCACTGCTTTAGCTGCACTTACGGCAATTGCGATCGCTCTGTGGATTGCTTCCGGCATTGCAGAGACACTGAATCAGTCCGTCACTATGATTGTTAGTTCTTCCACAGAGATTGCTGCCACAGTTGAACAGCAAGAACGCACAGCCGCACAGCAATCTAGTTCTGTAAATCAAACTACAATCACAATGGATGAGTTGGGCGCTGCTTCCCAACAATCAGCCCAGCAAGCCCAAGCTGGTGCTGAATCTGCACGGCAAGCTTTACAGATAACTGAAAAGGGAACCCTAGCAGTGGAGCAAACACTGGAATCGATGATAATTTTGAAAGAAAATGTCGGGGCGATCGCGACACAAATTCTGCGATTGAGTGAACAAACCCATCAGATTGGCAATATCTCTACTGATGTCACAGATTTAGCCAATCAAACAAATATGCTGGCACTGAATGCCTCAGTAGAAGCAGTCCGGGCGGGCGAAAACGCCAAAGGTTTTACTGTCATAGCCACAGAAATCCGCAAACTAGCAGATAAAAGTAAGAAATCAGCCGAGAAAATTAACCGCCTAGTCGAGGATATCAAGAATGCGATAAATTCCACTGTAACGGTGACAAAGGAAGGTACTAAAACAGTAGAAGAAGGAACCAAAATTAGTCAAGAAACAGCAGCAGCTTTCTCGGAAGTAGCAAATGCTGTTAACAATGTGGTATTGAACAATCAACAAATTTCTCTAACTGCTCAACAACAAGCAGTTGCTATTAAACAAGTAGTGGAGGCGATGAACAGCCTCAACCTAGCAGCAAAAGAAACCGCTAGTGGTATTACTCAAACCAAAGTAGGGACTCAACAATTGAACGATGCAGCCCAAAATCTCAATTCAATTGTCTAAAGGGTGCTCAGTGTTTTGGGCTAGCAGACTAGCACTTGATAGCATTGAGTCATGAATTGATCAGGCAGCCCTCCCAGCTTGTCAAACCTCTGGCCTCCAAGTAAAAACGATCGCAGGCGATCGCATCGCGAAGGCCAGGGCGATCGAATTGCCTGGTAAGACACATCCAGAGGCTATGCCTCCAGTTTTCCTGCTAAAAGAGCGAGCCTCTTCCTCTGGACATCAGTTCCCTAGCTCTTCCAGGGAACCAGTTATTTATGGTTTATTAGAAAGGGCGCGATCGCGTAAATAAACCCAAAATAAGATCGCCATAGATAAAACGCAAGAAGCTTTCCAAACAAATAACCACCAAGGACTCCACCACGCACCCGTTTGTACTTCGACAATATCTGAGCCACCAAACAATAAAAAAGTTAGGGTAGTAATCAGGCGATGATTTTTGGCTTTGCCTGATGTTTTCCAGGCATTAATAGCGAAACCAATAGCAAAGCAAAACCAGATAAAGGCTTCAATATAATTGCCGCTTACATATATTTGCTCTAATAATTTAGATTGTCCTTCAGCTTGTTCTAAAGAAGCCGGACTTAACAGGATTTGCCATGAATAAGCACCACCTATTCCGAGAAAAATAAAGAGAACTGTTAGTCTTATTGCTGCACCTTTTGTGATATTCATAATAATTAAAAGTTAATCGCATCTTACCCACTGATATCCTAACCGTCTTAGCGGTTGCTATATCATTAAAACCAAAAGTTAAATGCCCTCTTATTCACTAGATCCAAATTCTGTCTGTATCCTAGACTACAATTAACCCTTAGCTTAAACAGGACTTACGCACTCCGACAAAGAAACCGGGTTTTTTACCGAATCTGCGGGCTGCAACGCGTCTTTTCGTAAAAAAACCCGGTTTCTGGGCCCCCATGCGTAAGTCCTATTAAAAAAAGTAGACATATATTAACAAAGTAAATGTGCGATCACTCAGATGTTTGCCAGTTATTGACAAGAGATTTGAATGCCCCCCGATCGCCCTTCGCTACAACCTTTACCCACCAAGCCTTGGTTTTAACCAGTTTGGATAAGCAAATCGGCTCGCCCTTCCCAACGGCTCCTTATCGCTAGCCCACTCCTAAAAGATTTACTTATCAATCAATTTTAATAATTGTTTCATAATTTCCGCAAGAGTACGGTAAGCTAATAACGAAGCCAAGGAAACGGGGGGCTCGCAAAAAGTGAGTTCACACAACTCGGCCGATCGAAATATCGATATTAATCAAAAAAGTCAAATCTGCAGGGATAGTTTAAAGACTTATACTAGCGATAAATCTTTTGCTCCCTCCTGCCAACCTGCGCTCCAAACAGTTAGCTAAACCCAATTAGCGAACAGAAAAAAAGCGCCTTGATAAACTTCAGTGATGTCGTTACAGAAGATTATGAATTGCAGCGAGGCTAGGCTATGACCAAATTTTCTGAAAATTTTTCCCGGCGTAAATTTATCGTTACAGCAGGTGCATCTGCTGTCAGTTCTATACTGCTCAAAGGCTGTTTGGGAAATCCCCCAGAACCCGGTGCAACTGCCGGTGCTGGCGGCGCAATACCCGCGGCTACCTCAGTAATGGCTGTTGCCAACGAGAAAAGAGTCGAAGGAATTGAAAGCACTAAAATTACATTGGGATATATCCCGATCGTCGAATCAGCACCATTAATTATTGCCCAAGAAAAAGGCTTCTTTGCCAAATACGGCATGGTAGATGTCAAAGTCGCTAAGCAAGCCAACTGGGGCTCGGCCAGAGATAATGTAGAAATTGGCTCTGCAGGCGGCGGCATTGACGGTGGCCAGTGGCAAATGCCGATGCCTTATCAAATTAGTAAAGGTCTGATCACCAAAAACAGCGTCCAAATCCCGATGTATGTTCTGGCCCAGTTGAACACTCAGGGAAATGGAATTGCGATCGCGGCCAAACACCAAGGCAAAGGCCTAGGACTTAAACTAGATCAAGCGGCCCAAGACTACATCAAAGGCCTCAAACAAGCAGGCACGCCCTTCAAAGCAGCCTACACTTTTCCCAAAGCCAATCAAGACTTGTGGATTCGCTACTGGCTAGCAGCTAACGGCATCGATCCCGACACAGAAGCCGAGTTGCTAACAGTACCGTCAGCGCAAACCGTAGCCAACATGAAAACTGGAAGCATGGACGGTTTCAGCACCGGCGACCCCTGGCCACTGCGGATTGTCAAAGAAAACATCGGCTTCATGTCCGCCCTGACTGCCGAAATCTGGAAAAATCACCCCGAGGAATATCTAGCAATTCGCAGCGACTGGGTAGACAAACACCCGAAAGCCACCGAAGCTTTGCTAGCAGGACTGATTGAAGCACAGCAGTGGTGCGACAAACGAGAAAATCGTGCCGAATTGGTCGCCATTGTTTCCGGCAAAAACTTCTTTGACGTAGATCCGACAGTTTTAATACCTCCCTATGAAGGCAAGTACGTCATGGCCGACGGCAAACCAGACATCAACGACTTCAAGAGCAGTCCGCTGTACTGGAAAGACGACCTCGGCAACGTTTCCTATCCATACAAGAGCCACGATTTGTGGTTCTTAACCGAAAGCGTGCGCTGGGGTTTCTTGCCAACTAACACCTTGGCAGATTCTAAGACAATTATCGATAAAGTCAACCGCGAAGATTTGTGGAAAGCCGCAGCCAAATTAGCCGGAGTTTCTGAGGGTGACATTCCTACAAAATCCACTCGCGGTGTTGAGAAGTTCTTTGACGGTAAAGAATTCAACCCTGAAAATCCCGAAACTTACCTTAAGAGTTTGGCAATTAAAAAAGCGTGATGGGGTCGATCGCTTCCCATAACTTAGTCTGGAAAAAAACAGCAGAAACATAGGAGATTAGCAAGATGGCTGTCAGCATGAATCGGAGAAGGGGAGTCGATGCCCAAGGAGCGCTGGGCGAGTTTTGGAAAAAGAATTCGTCAAATATATTGCCGCCAATTTTAGGACTTTTAGGGTTTCTGTTAGTTTGGCAATTCCTGTCGGGTACAGGAATCATCAAGTTGCCACCCCCAACTAGCGTTTGGACTGACGAACGGACGCGGATTTTGTTGATGTATCCTTTCATGAACTCCAAAACCTACGGAGTCGGCTTATTTTGGCAGACTTTGGCTAGTTTGGAACGGGTAGCAAAAGGCTACACTCTCGCGGCCGCTGTGGGCATTAGCATGGGAGTTGTGGTAGGTACGAATCCCTTCCTAAACAAGGCTTTAGACCCGATTTTCCAGTTTTTGCGGATGGTGGCACCTTTGGCTTGGGTACCCATTGCCCTGGCGGCACTGCAACAAAACGAACCTGCTGCTTTGTTCGTAATTTTTATTACCTCAGTTTGGCCGATTTTGATCAACACGGCTGAAGGTGTCCGCCAAATTCCCGACGATTACAACAACGTGGCGAAAGTGCTGCAACTTTCTCGGAAGGAATATTATATCAATATTTTGTTCCCGTCGGCGCTGCCTTATATCTTTACCGGATTGAGAATTGCGATCGGTTTGGCTTGGCTGGCGATTATTGCAGCGGAAATTGTGATGTCTGGGATTACGGGTATCGGCTTCTTTATTTGGAATGCTTACCAGCAAAACTACATCAGCGAAATTTTGTTAGCTGTAGTCTACATCGGGGCTGTTGGTTTGTTGCTCGATCGCATGATGGCTTGGTTACAGCAAAAGATTGCTCCTTCTCAAGGAAAGTAGCTAATTCGATCTGTTGACTGTTACTCGTTCCCAGCCTCTGCCCATTGGTGACAACAAACACGTCAAACGTAATACCAGTCTGCTGTTTGATGATTAGGCAAAGATCCCCCCTAACCCCCCTTAAGAAGGGGGGAACCGGAAATGGATCAAAGTCCCCCTTCTTAAGGGGGATTTAGGGGGATCGAGATTCGATTACAAGCGACATTATCTATAGCCTTTCTCAGTAACATGAGGTGTTCTTGGGCATTGGGCAAACAGGGCATTGGAAGAGTACCTTACTTTCCTGAGAACCGCTATTGAAAAATAACAAACCTACAAAAAAGGCAAGAAAATCATGTCTGTTTTGATTGCAGTAGAACAAGTCGGAAAAGTATTTAATTTAACAGACGGCGGCACATACATAGCCCTCAAAGGCATCGACTTAGAAATTAAAAAAGGCGAATTTATCTCCTTAATCGGACACTCCGGTTGCGGTAAATCTACCTTACTAAATATGGTCGCAGGTTTGGATCTGCCCACAGAAGGATTGGTGACGATCGACGGACAAAGAATCACCCAGCCAGGCCCCGATCGCATGGTAGTATTCCAAAACTATTCGCTGCTACCTTGGCGGACGGTCAGAGAAAACATTACTCTAGCTGTAGACTCGGTGATGAGTGGCTTACCCAAAGCCGAACGCCTCGAAATCATTCAAAAACACATCGATATGGTGGGCTTAACTCCCCACGCAGAGAAACAGCCTGCATTGCTATCAGGCGGACAAAAACAGCGCGTGGCGATCGCCCGTGCTCTGGCCCTGCGCCCCAAACTGTTACTCTTAGATGAACCCTTCGGCGCTTTGGATGCTTTGACTCGCGGCAACTTGCAAGAAAAGTTGATGGAAATTTGCCAAGAGTACGAAATCAGCGCCCTGATGGTAACGCACGATGTGGATGAGGCCGTGTTGCTGAGCGATCGCATCGTCATGCTCACCAACGGCCCAGAATCGAAGATTGGCGGGATTCTCGACGTAGACATCCCCCGCCCCCGCAAACGGATGGAAGTCGTCTCACACCCCAGCTACTACGCTCTACGTAGCGAAATGATTTACTTCCTCAACCAGCAGAAGCGGGTGAAAAAACTGCGGGCGCGGAAAGTACCCGCGATCGCCCGCCACGGCCTAGAAAAAGTCAACCTCGAACTCGGCTTTATCCCCTTAGCAGCCTGCGCTCCCCTAGCTGTCGCCAAAGAAAAAGGCTTGTTTGCCAAACACGGACTCGATGAAGTCCACCTCGTGCGGGAAACAAGCTGGCGCGGCATCGTAGATGGCATCGCCGCCGGTTACTTAGACGCAGCCCAAATGCCCTCTGGGATGGCGATGTGGTTGAGCTTGGGAGGCCACCAAGAGAAGCCGATTCCGACGGTTACAGCCCTCACCATGAGCCGCAATGGCAACGGAATTACCCTCGCCAGGCGCTTTTACGACCAAGGGATCTACACTCTGGCCGACTTTAAAAAAATGCTCCAGAGAACGCCCGCGCAAACGCACCGTATGGCGATCGTGCACCCTTCTTCCATGCACAACCTGCTGCTGCGTTACTGGCTGGCTTCCGGTGGCATTGACCCGGATCGCGATGTGTTGCTGAAAAATATCCCACCGGCTCAGATGATCGTTGACTTGCAGGGCGGCACTATTGACGGTTTCTGCGTCGGCGAACCTTGGAACTTGCGGGCCTCGATGGAAGGAGTCGGCTTTACGGTGGCGACAGATTTGGAACTGTGGCCCGGACACCCCGCGAAAATTCTGGGGGTTCGGGAAGACTGGGCAAATGCTTATCCCAACACTCACATTGCTTTAGTCAAAGCTTTGCTCGAAGCTTGCCACTATTGCGCCGATCCAAATCACGCCGCCGAGGTTTCGGAAATTGTCGCGGGACGGGAGTACGTCGCTACTGATAAGAGTTTCATCCAACTCGGCGATCCGAAATCTAATGCCTGCAACCTGACTTCTCCGATGCGGGAATACGCCCACCACTTGTTCTCTGGAGATGGGGTGAACCGCCCAAGCCGCACCGAACAACTCTGGCACATGGTGCAGATGGCGCGCTGGGGCGATACTGTGTTCCCCCGCAACTGGGTGGAAATTCTGGAGCGGGTGGTGCGAGTCGGTGCGTTCAGCACGGCGGCGCGAGAGCTGGGGATGGCTGATATTACTTACACTCGCGGTTCTCTCAGCTTGTTTGACGGCTCGGTGTTTAATGCTGACGATCCGATCGGCTATCTCAACAATCTGGCGATAAAACGCGATTTCACGATGGCGGAAGTTGTACTCGATTCCGGCCGCAGAGCTGCTTAGAGCGGTTTTTAGTTGGATAAAAAAAGGGTAATTGCTAATTGTTAGTTGTTGCTTTTTAGCTGTTAATTGCTAGTGATCAATTCCCTCTTCATGACCTCCGTTACATCCGTTAAATCCCGTACATTGCTCGTTGCCGAACTTGCTTCTTTCTTTGCGAATCACCCACTCACAATTTCCTAAACCCATGCTCAACACCACTAAAAACCAGACGAACACCAAAACTCAAATTCAGCGGGTAAAAGGCCGCCGCCAACCTTTTTTGGTGATTGACAATGTTTACAAAGAATATCCAAACGGTTACAGAGCTTTAGAAAACGTCAATCTGAATGTAGCTGAGGGAGAGTTTATTGCTCTGATCGGACACTCGGGCTGCGGCAAATCAACACTGTTAAATATGGTGTCGGGTTTTAGCCATCCGAGCCAGGGTACGGTGTCGATTAACGGAGAGCGGATTACGAAGCCGGGCCCCGATCGCATGGTGGTGTTTCAGGGTTACGCTTTGCTGCCTTGGCGGACGGTGTTTGAAAATGTTTATATAGCTGTTAATGCTGTATTTCCGAATAAGTCGAAGGTCGAAAAAAATGCGATCGTCAATGAGCATTTGGCGATGGTGGGATTGACGGAAGCTGCCCAGAAAAGACCGCCACAAATTTCGGGGGGGATGAAGCAGCGGGTTTCGATCGCCCGCGCTTTGGCAATTCGCCCGAAAGTGCTGATTTTAGACGAACCTTTTGGTGCTCTGGACGCAATTACTAAGGAGGAATTGCAAGAAGAGTTGCTGAAAATCTGGAACGATCACCGCTGTACGGTGTTGATGATTACTCACGATATTGATGAAGCGCTGTTTTTGGCCGATCGACTGGTGATGATGACTAACGGCCCGTCGGCGACAATTGGCGAGGTTCTGGAGATTCCTTTTCCGCGTCCGCGCGATCGGGTTCAAATGATGGAAGATCCGGAATACTACAATTTGCGGAACTACGCCCTAGATTTCCTGTTCCGTCGTTTTGCACACGATCACGATGCCTAATCAGTTGAGAAATCAAAGTTAAAGAGGAGAATTATGAGACTTCTCGAAAAATTTTAATTCTTGTGCGGAGTAGGGGTTGGGCATCCTGTCGGCCCAAGACGAGCTTTTTTGCACAAGTCTATTGAAAAGTTGAAGCCCCAGTGTTCCCCGATTTCAGGGGAACATCCCTACGGGCGCAATTTTCCCGATCCGGTTGGGTAAACTGAAGCTTAATGGTGGGCGATAAGTTTTTTCGGACGTTCGGATCTTTTTCCGATATTTTACGTCTACCAGCCAAGAGACCCGATTGCCTAGCTGTCGGTAAGCTGGCATGAACTTAGCCCACCTTCGATCGAGGGTGGGCTTCTTCTTCATGTTATTAACAGTTTTTGGGCGATCGGTGGTTGGTGCATTCCACCCTTGGAACTGGCACACTGCGGGAACGTCGATCGGTGTTTCATGGATTAAGGCTGTTGTCAATATAGCGGTTTTCAGTTGAGTGAAGTACAGATATCGGGTAGGGAAACGGTTTAGCCTAAGTCCGGGGCGGGGCTCTGTGACTTTTAACAATTGGTATTACTCAGGTTTGCACGAAAAAATCCTCTGGATCGATTCCCCAATTTACCCAGCGAATTGCCTCAAGAGCCGTTAGCGAAGCCCTCGAAGAGGATCGCACATCAGGCGGCACTCGCAAAGCGTGAATGTGTCCCGTACTTGGACAGCTCATTTTTAACAAATAAACTGGCTTTGCATTACCCCTAATATCAAAATCATCGTCAAACTCGATGCTTAATAGAGTGTATCCCTGCCAACTATCTAATTCTGTCACCGCTAATTCTTGACAAATGCGATCGTAACTAATTCCCTGAATTAAGGCGCGCCGAATTTCTGCATTCTGTTCCTTCAACACCCACTTAGACTGCCACTCGTGCGGGTGCAGCTTACCGTACCATTCAGGTAAAATCACGCCGTGATAGGCGTAAATCGAAACACCGTCGGCAAATTGTACCGCTGGTGTTCCTTCGGCGTGCAAGCGGTGGTTGCTGTCAACGGAAAGTGCGATCGGCTTTTCACAGACAATGCAAACTTTGTCATAGGGATAAATCAAGCCGCAATCCCGGACAATCGATTGAAAAACTATCCAATTTCTGGCGTAGGAATGAGGTAAATTTAGAACGGAAATGCAAAAATCCAACAAACTGCCATAAGCAGCCCACAATACTGGTTGAATGCAATTACTGAATAGTTCTCTTCCTAATCTTTGCCAGTAAAAGTCTCGACTCGGCTCATTGAACACCTCTTCCGGTGGCAATTGGCTTGCTATGAAGCCAGCTAAATAATTGCGGTGTGCCTCCCACATTTGCGTTTGCAGTTGAGTATAAAGTCGAGCTGAAAGTTGAGTTTGCAGTTGGCTTTGCAGTTCGATTTCTAGTTGGCTCCCCAAATAACGTCGCAGTTGTTTTTCTAGCTGGCTGCGAAGTTTTCTCTCAAATTCGCTCCGCAGTTCGCTGCTGGGATTGTCAACTCGACTGAGGATTATATCAGCAGCTTCGTAGGGGCGATCAACAAAAATGATTTCCGGTGCTTTTTTGCCGATCGCACTGTATGCCGATTTTATTGTTTCCGCAGCTTGCGAGCGATTTATCGGCCCAGTGGAAAGCGATATCGCTCTCCACTTTTCCCGATAAACTGGAATCAAAGCTGCTTGTTCAGGCGTTAGTTTTTTAACCTTAGTCTGCGACATACCTCCAACCTTGTGGCTCATATTGCCGCTGAATTCGCACCATCCAATTACCTTCGGGAATTGCGATCGCATGGTGTTCTTCGTGACTCAATAAAGCTGTCGGTGAAAGCACCCGCAAGTACAGAGTCCCGTCTTTTTCGTACAGTTCAGCTTGTCCCTCAATAATCTGGTGAGAATGTCCGGTGACTTCACCTTCGGCGAGAGTTAGGTGAGGTTTTTTTTCTCCTTCGATTTGCTGTACGGGGGTGAGAATTACGTCGCCTTGTCGGATGGGTTGCATAGGTTTTTTCTCAATTTTGTTTGCTGGTGTCGATCGATCGAGCTTTTCTACCGCAACTTTATACTACATTTGTAATACATGGCTGTCAAGAGCCACAAACCAAATTCCATAACTCTTTGCTGCACTGACAGACGTTATCTTGGAAGGTGAAAGTGCGATCGCAGACAGAAATGCTACAGTAGATGTTAGTTTCGATAAAGTTTTAGGTTTGAATGCCTACCTACGCGCAGCTAGAGGGTTTGTATCGAATCAGTTATTACTTGACATATTTGGCATTGCAACCTATTCACCTCGTCTGTGTTGACGAGAGAAGCAAAAACTTGTTCGTATTGGCTGGATATGACGAGGAAATTGAGATTGAAATTGCTCCAAATGGAGAGGTATTTTAATGAGCCAAGTAGATTATACTGCAATGTCTGATCGAGAATTAAAGCGTTATTTTCTTAAAAATCGCGGGGATAAAGCAGCACTGCAAGCCTACTTAGACCGGCGGAAAAAGCGCTCGAATTTAATCATAACTAAAGTGGGAGATTCGGATTTCGATACTAAGATTGAGGCAGCCATTCGCCAGCAAATGAAAGAATATAAAGGTTAGTCTTGTATCCTAACAATATATTTATAAATGCGGGAGCGATCGCCCAAGCCACTTTCTCTCTAAACCGCAGAAATCCCGCGCCGAAACTCCTTAACTGCTTCAACCCTAGAAGCCATCAGCAAGCAGCGAGACAGCAGGTTGATGTCTAAACCGGGCAGAACTTCGCTTTGGTCAATTTTTTCATATCCGTGCGATCGCAAATGATACAGGCCAAATACTCCATCCTCCCAACACCAAACTTCGGGGACTCCCAAGGCTTGGTAACGATTCAACTTGCTTTCGTTGCCGCTAGTAAATACAACTTCGATCGAGAAATCTGCAATGCCTCCCGATGCTTTGCCAATTAAGTAAGATTAATCTACTTGTGCGGAGGCTTTTCCTTCTTCTTCCTGGGTAAAGCTTCCTAGGGGAGTAAAATCGATTTGTTTTTCTACAAAATAAGTGCCCAGCAACAGGGCGATGACACCGCTGAAGACTTCATGTTCTTGCGAAACTGCCAACATTTCTACCTCACCTTTGAAATAAAAAAGTCGGAGGCCGGGGGAATCAGAAAACCCCTGCTCCATTAGCTTGAATTGTTGCCAATCAATCCCGGAGTGAATTAGGCACTGGTCTTTTGCGTTTGTCTAAGGTTGCTGTTATGGCACGACATTTTTTAACTATTTTATAGCAATTTGAATTAGCACAAGTTTTCAAGCACATTGGTAGGGTGCGTCAGAGCAAAAAAAACTGTTTAAATCGAAACTAATCGATGTCAGACGCACCATACAAGTTGATTTAACTATTATATTATCCTTGAAATGCGGCAACCGAAACTCGATCGCGCCCAGATTCTTTCGCCCGATAAAGCGACTCGTCGGCGATCGCGATTAGCTCCCCCGGCTGCGATATTGGCGCCGGAATGCAGCAAGCTACACCCAAACTCAGCGTCACGTATTCGCTGACAGCAGACTTAGCGTGAGGTATGTGCAAACCCCGCACCTGTTGTGCGATCATTTCAGCTACGCAAGTCGCACCTTCAATATCCGTATTCGGCAAAACTATTACAAATTCTTCCCCACCGTAACGCGCTACTAAATCTGCCGGTCGCTTTACCGAATGTTGGATAACCGCCGCCACTTGCCGCAAACATTCATCCCCCGCTTGGTGACCGTAAGTGTCGTTGTAAAGTTTGAAATAATCAATGTCGCACATAATCAAAGACAGCGGTGCTTCTTCTCTTGCCAAACGCCGCCATTCCGTATCGAGGTATTCATTAAAAGAGTGGCGGTTTCTTACCTCAGTCAAACTGTCGTAAGTTGCCAAATAGTGCAAGGCTCGATTCACCGTTTCTAACTGCTTTTTCTGCTGCTGCAACTGACGGTTGAGCTCCGCCAACTGCTGTTCGGCTGAGTGCGATCGCAACAAATTTCTCACCCTCGCCAGCAATTCCCTCTCGTCAAAAGGCTTTGAAATATAATCATCAGCACCCGCATCCAAACTTTCGATCCGAGCTTCCATCCCCGCTCGCGCTGTCAAAAAGATTACCGGAGTCGATTTCAATTCTGGCGTGTTCCGAATCTCCTTAAGCAAATCCAGTCCGTTTTGTCTGGGCATAACTTGGTCGCTTACAATCAAATTTGGCTGCAAAGTTTTGGCTTTTTCTAAACCTTCAACCCCGTCACTCGCCACGGCGACTCGATAGTACGGAGTTAATAAAGTTTGGAGGTAAGCCACCAAAAAATTGTTGTCTTCTACTACCAGCAACAGCGGTAATTCTCTGCTGTCAGTGGTTAATAGTTCCCCATTATTTTTGTCGTCAGAACTTTTAGGTTCCGGCAGCGGGATCTGGAGTCCGCTCGCCCCGACATTTCCCGAACCCCACTCTCCGGCGCCGAATCCGGTCAGTCCCGCCAATTGGGCGATCGCGCTCACCAACTGATTCGCTTCCACCGGCTTCGACAAATGCCTCTGAAACCCCGCCTCCAGCGCCGATGCCGAATCTTCTTCCTCGATGCCTTCCGTCAGCGCCACGGCCGGCAGCAGTTCCCTGTGTTCGGACATTTCCATTGCTCTGATGCGGCGGATCAAATCGCAGCCGTCTGCTCCCGATACCGTCATATCGCTCACCAACACGTCGGGCCGCGACTTTTGCAACTCGGCCATCGCTTCGGTGGCGCTACCCACCGCTGTTACCTGGGCTCCAAATGCTTCCAGGCCAGTTTTGAGAAATTTCCGGATCTCGGCGCTGCTTTCCACCACCAGAACTTGCTTTCCCGCTAGGGGTTTGGAAACCGATCCGGGCCGGCTTTCACTTTGGGCGATCGCAGCAGTGCGATCATCGGCTGCATTTTTGTTGGCAATCGGTAGCAGCACCCCAAAGGTGGCCCCCTGACCGATACCGGGACTCGAAGCCCAAACACTTCCCCCGTGCAGTTCCACTAACTGCTGCACAATTGAGAGCCCCAGCCCCAGCCGGTGGTGTTCCTTGCTCTGGAAGCTGTCTGCGGGGCGGAAGTAGTCAAAGATGTGTGGCTGAAATTTGGGGTCGATGCCGCAACCGCTGTCGCTGACCCGAATCAAGACGCCGGACGGACTAGGATCGAGGCGCACTTGAACTGGGTTTGGTGTCGATTCTGGGGTGAATTTGATGGCGTTGGTAACGAGGTTCCAGACTACTTGTTGGAAGCGTTCTGCATCTGCCAAAATGTAATCGACGCCGGGGTCGAAATGTTTTTCTACGCAGATGTTTTTAGCCTCGGCGTCGGGACGGAGGGTATCGATCACAGATTCGACGATCGACGGGAGGTGAACTCGGCTGATGTTCAGGCACACTTTCCCCCGCAGCAGCCGCGAGAGGTCGAGGAGATTGTCTATTTGTCGGTTTTGTAATTTGGCGTTGCGCTCGATGATTTCCAAAGCGCGGCTGGTGGTGGCTTCGTTGAAATTGCGCGATCGAGCTAGCTGCGCCCATCCCAAAATCGCGCTCAGGGGCGATCGCAGTTCATGGGATGCCATCGCCAGAAATTCGTCTTTTGCCCGGTTGGCTTCGACTTGGGCGGCTTCAACGGCTTTGCGATCGGTGATGTCGAATCCGATCGCCAAATACTGACAGGGTTTTCCCTTGCATTCTAACAGCGGAACTACTGTTGCGTACACCCAATAATCAGTTCCATTCTTAGCTTTATTCTTAATGTCTCCTTGCCAAACTTCACCTTTGGCAACAGTTAACACCAAATTTTTGATTAATTCCGAAGATTTATATTCCGAATGGAGGATGCCGAAGTGGCTGCCGATTAGTTCGGCGTGGGAATAGTTGGAGATGGAGCAAACTCTTTGGCTGACATAGTTGATAATTCCTCGCGCGTCAGTCCTCACCGCAAGTGCCGATCGGTCGATCGCTCTTTTAAAATCTAAACATTCTTGCAGCAACGAATCTAGTTCTTTTGTTGTAGAATTTTGACCTGGGCTATCAGGCGCGTTTTGTTGCTGGCGATCCCGCTTATCCTTACTCCGTTGTTGGATTTCCATTGCTTCTCTCTTCCCCTGACGGCTGACACCTAATCTACTCGCATCCTGATTCATTATCACTATTTTCTTTCCCGCGCCGGCGGGTGCAATATTTTGTATCTCTTCATCTTCCAGAAAAATTGGCATACACCACATCCACTCGGGAGTCACCTCAATTTTTGTTTATAGGGGGCTAAGTTTTGTCAATCTGAGGACTGATTTTTTCCTATCTAGCCGATCCTCGGCTGCTTGCTAATTCCCTTTTATATTTTATATTTTATATTTTACTATGTGGAATTACTGATAAATTTAGGGTGGGGAGCACGCGCCTAGAATTGCATTCTTGTTTTAAACGGGTATCATAACCGTCATTTTTTTTCTCACAATTAGTCCTGGTAGCTGGCCCAAAGTTTCGTCTTCTGCTGGCTTTCGGGTCTGGGGGATTCTGTCTCATCTGCACTGAAAGACAATATGTGCAGGGCTAGACCGTTCCCAAATCAGGGGCGGGTTTGGGCGCACAAACTCCCTGTCTGGCGATCGTCCGTAACTTCTTTTAAATTATTTTCTTCTACATCTTGACAGGTCTGTACCTTTTTTGTATTATAAAATGTAATATACCTTCAGAGAAGAGAACCGCCCAACTGCATTGACGCACTCAACTATTAACAATTTGAGGAAAATCGTCTGTGAATTTAGACACTGTACGCGAGCAATTTGAACAAAGAGCATTTGATTATGACGGCTTAATTCCTCGCCTCATTCCGCGCTATCGCGAGCAGCACGATGTAATACTCCAGTTGATCCCTTTTAAAACTAATGCTAACATAAAAGTTCTGGATTTAGGCGCGGGGACAGGCATACTGTCGGCAATGATTTTGTCAGCATTTCCTCAAGCAAATGTCCTCGCCTTTGATATGGCCCAAAATATGCTGAAAACTTGCCAAACTAACTTGTCCGCTTTCCGAGAACGGCTGACCTTGCAGCAAGGAAACTTTGCCGAAGATGATTTCGGCAGCGGTTACGATTTGGTAGTTTCAGGCTTAGCAATCCACCACCTCGACAGCGCCGGCAAACAACAGCTATTTCACCAACTTTTCCACTCGATGAATCCAGGGGGAATCTTGCTAATTCGAGATATTGTGACAGGTGCTACTCCCCGGCTGACTGAGCAATACGAAAACTTGTGGCGGCAGTACATGAAAGCTAACGGAGAAGACGATGCAGCCGGGAGCGTGTCACTTTTGCGCTAAGTATAAATACTTAATAAGAGGAAAATAGTGGCTTTGAGCCATTGTTGAGCAAAATAGGCGAGAATAATAGTGTCTTATTAATGGCGA